>NZ_JASHIT010000011.1:0-127239 GCF_030733595.1 Halomonas sp. MMSF_3323
CGCATGCGCGCCCGCTACGCCTACGACGGCCTCGGCCGACGGGTGTGGAAAGAGGTGAACCGCCAGGGCCAGCCCAGCGAGCTGACGGTGTTCAACTGGGACGGTGACCTGCTGCAAAGCGAAGAGCGCTTTCTCGGTGGTCTGCCGCCGCTGTTTCGCCCCGAACGGCTCGAACTGGCCCGCGAGAACCCCGAGCGGCCTCACTCGCTACCGATCGCCCAGCGCTGCCATCGGCTCGAGTATCCCGGCCTCACCCCCGAACGGCGGGTGATCTACCTGTTCGAACCCGACAGCTTCGTGCCCGCCGCCAAGCTCGAAAACCGCTTCGAGGCCGTCCACACCCGCAGCGGCACCGGGGCGGTGCTCTACACCGAATACCAGCCAACCGAACCGACGCTCTACAGCATCCACACCGACCACCTCGGCACCCCGATGGAGCTGGCAGAATGCGACGGCAAGCTCGCCTGGGTCGGCCACTACCGCGCCTGGGGCAAGCTCATCCAGGCCAGTGACGGCCACGGCAACCCCAGCACCACCGACAACCCCCTGCGCTTCCAGGGTCAGTACCTGGATGACGAAACCGGGCTGCACTACAACCGCCATCGGTACTATGATCCAGAGACGGGACGCTTCACCACCCAGGACCCCATCGGCTTGGCCGGCGGCGAAAATCTGTACATGTATGCCCCCAATCCGACAGGATGGGTGGATCCGCTGGGGTTGAGTAGCAGAAAAGAATGCAATTGCCAACTTTCCGGTTCGGTTTTAAACAGCCCTCGCACAGGAAATGCCAACAAATTAGATGAAGAGCATGCATTCCCAGACATCGTCGATAATTATTCTGTTCGGGCTCAGCGCTTCGACATAGAAACGAAAGCACCGGGGGGTACAGTTGATAGAATTTCTGAGCTGAGACAAGTCGAGGGGAGTTTAAATGGAAAAGAGGGTGTTTTTGAATGGATTGTTGATCGTGGTAATGTAACACATAGAAGGTTTATTGCGGGAGGTACAGTGACGGGTTTCCCTAATCAAACGCCAAGTAGATAAGACATGTTGACAAAACTGCTTTCTAAGTTAGACGTTTTAACCATTGGAGTCGCTGCCTACGGTTACTCGCGACGATGGATAAACAAATGTGAACTGGGGTACTTGGCAAGCGCTGTTGTTGAGAAAAATAGGCTGTCAGAAGACTCAGAGTTAATCTACTTGTCCGCCCCAGGAATATTGGAGGATGAAGAGCTGGACAAACTGGTCCATATCGCAATAAAAGATGAAAAAGAGGATGCCATGAAAAAGATATGGTTGCTTTGCCACCTCTTAGAAATAGAGCAATCTGAGATGAAAGAAGATGATAAGCTTGCTACTCTTCAAGACGTTTATGTGAAATTCAACTACCCTGAAAACATGTCCGCGTGCAGCATTTACTCTCAGGATAAAACACCGCCTCTTATGGCAATGTCATGTCTGATATCTAAATTAGAGAAAGATACAGAGAGCTTTTAGGAATATCATAGAAGACATTTAATTAACGGAGCGAAGTGGCAGTCTCAATGAGCAGGTGCAACACGGCGGTCTCGATGAGCAAGTGCAACACCTGATCGATCACTATGCCTAGATCGGCCACTACCGCGCCTGGGGCAAGCTCACCAAGGCCAGTGACGGCCACGGCAATCCCAGCACCACCGACAACCCCCTGCGCTTCCAGGGTCAGTACCTGGATGAAGAAACCGGGCTGCACTACAACCGCCATCGGTACTATGATCCAGAGACGGGACGCTTCACCACCCACGACCCCATCGGCCTGGCCGGCGGCGAAAATCTGTACATGTACGCCCCCAATCCGACAGGATGGGTGGATCCGCTGGGGTTGGCTAAAGGCACTAATGAGCGAGGACAAATTACAAGCAGAACATCGTGGCGAAAAAGCACGGTTAGAGCCACTTGGGAGAACGCAAACGAAGGGCCATCAGGCGGGCGTTTATGTCCAAAGTGTGGAGTAGAGGTAAATGTAGCTCCAGAGACAGGGCCTAGAGATTGGCATATAGAGCATGATCCAACTCCATGGTCAAATCGAGATTTTCCTGACGATGTAACGAGGCCACAAGTCATAGAGAACTATCAAGAAGGAGTCATATTGAAATGCCCAAGATGCAATATGTCAGAAGGAAACAGGAAGTAAAAAACACTTTCATAGATCACTTCGAAAAAAGTCTAGGCGAGATAGAGAAAGGGTGGAGGATCTCCACTCTTTCTCGTGACATTCAAGTAGTAAAGAGCCACCCAGAATACTTCGACGGAGTGGTAGCTTACTCGACGCTTGGTTTAAGCAGCCGCCCGTACAGGCTGAAAAACTCTGAAAAAAACATCAGATGCGAGCTTTTCCTACTAATCCCTCAGGAATACAAGTTTTCTCACATCCCTTCGATATTCGAAGATGTTGTCAACATTATGGATTCTGAAGGAAATGCATTCTCTCGAGGAGACATTATTGGACCAAAAGGAGAACTTTTCAAAGGCTACAGATTTACCTCTTTGTATGTCGCACCTTCGTTTGTTCTTCCAGATTTTGCAAATGAATTCTTAATAGAAGGAAATGAAGTTATTTTTATATGGTTAGTGCCAATAACTACTAGCGAGTGCGAATTTGTAAAAAACCAGGGTTGGGAGATGTTTGAAAATCGCCTAGAAGAGGATGATGTCGACGCAGTTGATATCGAGAGGTCAGCTGTCGTATAAATTTTGCTCTCCATCATTGGGTGTGGAATTCCCTCATGAAGCGAAAACAACCGTGAGCGCTATCGCCATAACATTGAGCCTGGTCAGTTGCAGCGCACACTTGCACCTGACCCGAGCGGCGGGAGCAAGATTTTCACGGCTACACCCGCGTCTTTTTATACCCCCAGTACCAGCACAATCTGGTCACCCACTACGCCCACCGCAGTGGCCTGGCGGTGGAGCTCGAGTGGGACTGGCCGGGCAAGGCCGAGGGCGCCCTGCCCGCCGCCAAGCTCGAAAACCGCTTCGAGGACGTCCACACCCGCTGCGGCACCGGGGCTGTGCTCTACACCGAACACCAGCCAACCGAACCGACGCTCTACAGCATCCACACCGACCACCTCGGCACCCCGATGGAGCTGGCCGGGCAGGATGGACAACTCGCCTGGGTCGGCCACTACCGCGCCTGGGGCAAGCTCACCCAGGCCAGTGACGGCCACGGCAATCCCAGCACCACCGACAACCCCCTGCGCTTCCAGGGCCAGTACCTGGATGAAGAAACCGGGCTGCACTACAACCGCCATCGGTACTATGATCCAGAGACGGGACGCTTCACCACCCAGGACCCCATCGGCCTGACCGGCGGCGAAAATCTGTACATGTACGCCCCCAATCCGACAGGATGGGTGGATCCGCTGGGGTTGAGTGGCGCGGAAACTCCAACGAGAAGAGCTGAATTTAGAGCTGCCAAACGTCAAGCCGGCATACCACAGTCATCACAGTTTGATACCCACAAGTATGTTTACGACAACAATTACGAGAATCGAACAGTTTATCAGTTCGGAGAGCAGCCTGGGGACCGTCGCTATGTAGTTCTCCATGAAGATGATCAGTTTGGACGTGGGCCACACTTCCACGGCGCAACTGACTCAAAAGGCGATCCAATGGAGCCAGGACGATATGACCAGCTACCAGGGCATCACCCAGAAGATGATAGAGGTTTTTCAGCTAGCAGAAGGGGGTGCTCATGTTAGCTAGAAAGCAGCGCATAGAAGATTTAAAAGATATTCAAAGAATGAGAGGAATACTATTTTCTCTAAAAATTGAGGATTGCTTTTCTCCGAAAGACTTTACCACAGGTGGTTTGGCAGCAAACCTTATGCAAATAGCATTTGAAAAAGCAATATCTCATGAGATCGAAAAATTTAACTTTCCCAACAGCGACCCAATCGAAAAAAACACGTCAAATTCATTAACTTTTGAAAAAAAACAAGAAATAGTAGATGGATTTATTTCTCAATTAGACAATAAAAAAATAACACTTCTTTCTTGGAATAAACGAGTCTTTGGCCTGACCTTCAGCAGTAGAAACCTAGATTGCTTGAGGGTTGCGTTAAAAAACATTGAGGGAGATATTGTGCTTATTTCTGAAGATGCTGATCACGGGCTTTGTCTCTTAGAAGAAGAGAATTTTATCAGGCTCTCTGAGTGGTAAATAGCTGATCTTCGACGCTGGATGTCGCATTCAGTAAAAATAGCATTGGAAGTCACAATGCCTGCATCAACCAGCGCATCAACTTGATCTTACCCAGCAATCGTGGACACCTGCTTCGACGGGCGCACCCGCCACTACCGCTACGACGATGGCGGCGCCCTGATCGAGCTTCGCGAAGGTGAGCTGGTCACCACCTTCACCCGCGACGCCATGGGCCGGATGCTGGAACGCGAGAGCCAGCGACCCCATGGGCCAGCCGGCGCCCACCACCCGCTACACCGAATCACCCTTGTGGTGCCAATTTCGACACGGCGTTCTTCGGTCAATCAGAAGCTTACGCGCCCAACTGTCGAACCTGAGTGGTCACACCTGACCAAGCCCGCGCGGGGCCGATCCCCCTGCTCAGCGAGTCTTCAGGGACTTTAATCCGTCGCTACACGGGCCTGGACCAGGGCGCTCGCGCGCCTTTCTTTACCGGCGCTACCGCGCCTTTTTAGATTGGCGTTATCGCGGCTTATGCAATGGCACTAGCGCAGCTTATGCAATGGCACTAGCGCGGCTTATGCAATGGCGCTATCGCGCCAGGGCAGCCTCGCGGATGGCGCTCAGGCGCTTGCCCGGGGCGATGCCGTCGGCCTCGTAGCGCAATTCGATCAGCGCCGGACGGCGTTCGCGCTCGGCGAAGGCCAGGGCGCGCTCGAAGGCGGCGTCGAAGTCCTCGTCACGCTCGACGATCTCGCCCAGGCCGCCATAGGACTCGACCAGGGTGGTGAAGGCCGGGTTGGTGAAGGTCAGGGCGATCTCGCGGCCGGGAAAGTCGTTTTCCTGGTGGGCGCGGATGGTGCCCCACATGCCGTTGTTGAACAGAAGGATCACCAGGCCGACGTCGTACTGCAGCGCCACCCCCAGCTCCTGCAGGTTCATCTGGAAGCAGCCGTCACCGGCGAAGCACACCGCCGGGCGATCGGGGTGCTCGAGCTTGAACGAGATCGCCGCCGGCAGGCCGTAGCCCATGGAGCCCACCGTCGGCGCCAGCGAGCTGCCGAGCCCAGCGAAGCGCACGTAACGGTGGGCGTACAGCGCATAGTTGCCGGCCCCCACGCTGATGCAGCCCTGGCCGTCCAGGCGACGATCGACGCTGGCGGCGACCTTGTCGAGACTCAGCGGCCCCGGGGCCGGCTGGGGCTCAAGCGTCGCCAGGTAGTCGGCGCGCGCGGCGCGCGTCTGGTCGGCCCAGCGCGGTGAGGTGTCCGGCGCCAGCCCGTCCAGGGCGGCGGCGAAGCCCACCACGTCGGCGTTGATGGCAAGCTCGGCATGATAGACCCGGCCCAGCTCTTCGGGATCCGGGTAGACGTGCACCAGCGTCTGGCGCGGAGTCGGCGACTGGATCCACGAGTAGCCTTCGCTGGTGGCCTCGCCCATGCGGGTGCCGACGGCGATCAGCAGGTCGCTATGCTCAAGCCGCTCGCGCAGGGCGTCGTCCATGGCGAAGCCGACGTGGCCGACAAAGCGCGGATCGCGCTGGTCGAAGCACTCGAGCCGGCGCCAGGCCACCCCCACCGGCAGATCGAAACGCTCGGCGAAGGCCGCCATCTGGGCCTGAGCCTGTGCCGTCCAGCCGCTGCCACCGATCAGCAGGAAGGGCCGCTCGGCCTCGGCCAGACGCGCCTTGAGCGCCTCGAGCTGAGCCGCGCCGGGGTGGGAATGCAGCTTGGCCATGGGCTGGGCGTCGGCCACCTCGGCCTCGCCCCACAGGGTGTCTTCCGGCAACGCCAGCACCACCGGACCGGGACGCCCGCTGGTGGCGACGCGATAGGCCCGGGCGATGTACTCGGGGATACGATCGGTGGCATCGATCTGGGCGACCCACTTGGCCATGGGGCCGAACATGCGACGGTAGTCGATCTCCTGAAAGGCCTCGCGCTCGACGAAGTCGTTCCCTACCTGGCCGATGAACAGGATCATCGGGGTCGAGTCCTGAAAGGCGGTATGCACCCCGATGGAGGCGTTGGTGGCCCCCGGGCCACGGGTCACGAAGCAGATGCCCGGCTCGTTGGTCAGCTTGCCGTAGGCCTCGGCCATGTAGGCGGCGCCGCTTTCCTGACGACAGACGATGGGCTCGATGGCGCCCCGATGCTCGTTGAGGGCGTCGATGCAGGGCAGATAGCTTTCCCCTGGCACCAGAAAGACCCGGCGGGCGCCGTGGGCGCGCAACTGGCCCATCAGGATCTGGCCGCCATTACGGCGCGCAAGGGACGTGGTTGGCGAAAGCGTGGAGGCTGGCAGGCTCATGTCAGGGTTCTCGATATCGTTGTTGGTAAAGACGGTTCAGGCGTCTGTCAGGGCGCGGTGCAGCGGGGCGATGTGTTCGGGCAGCACCACGCAGCGGGCACGAAAGCCCCGCGCCATGGCCCACTCGAGGTCTTGCTCGAAGCCCTCGCGGTAAGGCCAGGGGCCGTCGATGGCCAGACACTCGGCCTTGGCGCAGGCGTCGACGAAGCGCTGGCGCCAGGGCGCCAGGACGCTGGCCCGCTCGCCTGGCTCGGCGTCGGCGGCGATGCCCAGATCACGCGACAGATCGCCACTGCCGAGAAGCGCCGCGTTTACCCTTGGACTTGCCTTGAGGATCTCCGCTGCGGCGCCCACACCGGCGGCGCTCTCCAGCGTCGGTATCAGCGCGGTACAGCCCTGTTCGAGGCCGACGCGACGCTCTTCGCGGGCCAGTGCCAGGGCCAGCAGCACGATGTCCATGGAGGACTCGACCTGGGGCAGGAAGATGGCCGCAGGTCGTGCCCGCATCAGCGCCGCCAGCTCGCCCTTGCCGCCCTGGGTCAGCGGGTTGATGCGCGCCATGGGCAGCCGCTGGTGCTGCCGGCAGCGCTCGGCGAAGGCGACAAAGTCGTCGCAGGCCTGGCGGCGATCGGCGGCCGGGGTGAACTCCTCCAGGTCGACGATGATGGCCTCGGCGCCGCTGTCCAGCGCCTGGTCCAGGCGTGCCGGGTCATGCCCCGGCACGAACAGCCAGCTGCGACACTGGGCCAGGGGCTTGGGGGACTGGGCCGAGGAGGCCCGGGACGAAGGAGTCGGGATCAGGGGCTCCATGGGTCACTCCATCAGGTTCGGCAGGAACAGCACGATGTCGGGCACAAAGGTGATCAGCAGCAGTACCGCGACCATCGCCCCGAGCATCAGCCCCAGGTAGCGCAACGACTCCATCACGCTGATTCCGGCGATGCGGCAGGCGGCCATCAGGTCGACCCCCAGCGGCGGGGTGTTGGCGCCGATCGCCAGGTTCACCGTCAGCAGCACCCCGAAGTGCACCGGGTCGATGCCGTACTGCACCAACAGCGGCATGACGATGGGGGTGACGATGATGATGATGGCGATGCTTTCCATGAAGGAGCCGAGCACCAGCAACACCACGGTCAGCAGCAGCAGTACGCCGTAGCGGCTGTCGGTGATCTCGCCGATCAGTGTGGCGATGGCCTGGGGCACCTGTTCGTAGGTCAGGCCCCAGGCGAACATGCCGGCGGCACCGATGATGACCAGGATGGCGCCGGAGGTCTCCGCGGTGGCAATGACGCTGTCGACGATGTCCCGAAGGCTCAGGCTGCGATAGACCAGGGTGCCGACGATCAGCGCATAGACGATGGCCGAGGCGGCGGCTTCGGTGGGGGTGAAGACGCCGAAGCGGATGCCTCCGATGATCAGCACCGGCACCAACAGCGCCGGCAGGGCGGCGATAAAGGCACGCTTGCGCTCGCCGGGCTCGGGCCGGGTACCGCCGGACCAGCCGTTGCGGCGTGACACATAGATGGCCACCCCCACCAGCGCCAGGGTCAAAAGCAGGCCGGGGATCACGCCGCCCATGAACAGCTTGCCCACCGAGGTGTTGGAGGTGGTGCCGTAGACGATCATCACGATGCTCGGCGGGATCACCGTGCCGATGGAGCTGGCGGTGCCCACCAGGGCGCTGCTGAAGCCGCGGTGATAGCCGCTGCGCTGCATCGCCGGCAGCAGCATGCTGCCGATGGCGATGACGTCGGCCACGCCAGAGCCTGACAGCGCCCCGAACATCATGCAGGCCAGCACCGCGACCACCGCCAGGCCGCCGCGGATGTCGCCCACCAGCGCCATGCACAGGCGCACCAGACGCTGGGTCAGTCCGGCGTGATTCATCAACTGGGCGGCCATCACGAACAGCGGAATGGCCAGCAGGGTGAAGCTCTCCATGCCCGCCACGAACTGCTGAGCAGAGACCATCATCGGCGCCGCGCCGAACATCAGCAGATAGGACAGCACCGCCAGGATCAGGCCGAAGGCGATGGGAATGTCGATCAGGATCGCCAGGGCGAAGACGCCCACCAGGGTCAAGGCACCAAGGGTCATGAGGCGTCCTCCTGTGGCAGCGGCTGGCGCGCCAGCAGATGGTCACACTGCGCCAGCGCCATGCCGGCGCAGCACACCGGCACCGACAGATACACCAGCCCCGCAGGTAGCTGCAGCGCCGTGGTGGTCTGGCTCATGGTCAGCCAGGCCAGGTCCCAGCCAGCCTTGGCCAGCAACAGCAGCATCACCAGCAGCAGCAGGTCAGTGGCCCGGGTGATCCCTCTGCGAACGGCGGGGGAACTCACCAGCAGCGGCATCAGTCCGGCGCTCAGGTGGCTGCGCTTGTAGGTGCAGGCCACGCCGGCCAGCAGCGCGGTCCACACCAGCACCAGCTGGGGCAGCTCTTCGGCCCAGTGGGGCGGTGCCCCCACCACCCAGCGCATGAACACCGAGTAGGCGACCAGCGCCGCCAGCAGGGCGGCGCCGATGCCGGCCAGCGCCAGGCACAGGCGCGAGACGAAACGCGCCACGGGATGCAGCAGGCCGTGCACGGTCATCGCGCTCACTGCCCTTCGCGATAGCGCTTCACCAGCGCCATCAGGTCGCTGCCAAAGACGTCTTCGTAGTCGGCCCAGACGCCCTGGACGGCGGCATTGAACGGCGCGGTATCGACCTCGTTGACGCTCATGCCCTCGGCCTCGAGCTCGGCCACAAGACGCGAGTCGTCCTCCTGGGTCATCCGACGCTGTTCGTCACGCCAGGCGTCGGCCAACTGCTGGACTACCGCCTGGTCGTCCTCGGACAGGCGCTGCCAGACGTTGTTGGCGACGGTCAGGCAGGCCGGTGCCCATACGTGTCCGGTCAGCGAGACGTAGTCCTGGACCTCGAAGAAGGACGAGGAATGGATGATCGACAGCGGATTTTCCTGGGCGTCGAATACCCCCTGCTGCAGCGCCGAGTAGAGCTCGCCGAAGGACAGCGGGGCCGGACTCGCGCCAAGCGCGGTGAAGGTATCCAGGCGCATCTTGTCCGGGGTTACCCGGATCTTCAGGCCGGCCAGGTCCTCGGGGGTCTCGACCGGGCCCTGGTTGTTGGTGACGTGGCGAAAGCCGTTCTCCCACCAGGACAGGATCTTCATGTTGTAGTCGGAAGCGATGGCTTCCAGCGCCTCGCCCAGCTCACCGTCGTAGGCGGCGTAGGCGTCCTGGCGGTCCGCCCAGGAGTAGGGCAGCTCGACGATGCCGAAGCGGGCGTCCAGCGGCTGGAAGGAGCCGCAGCCGATCACCCCGGCGGGAACGCTGCCGATCTGCATGCCTTCGACCATGGTCTTTTCGTTGCCGAGCTGGCCGCTGGGGAAGACCTGGAAGTTGACGCGACCCTCGGTGGCCTCGCGCACCTCGTCGGCGAAGCCTTCGGCGGCGATATGCCAGCTATGGGTCGGGGCCAGCACGTGGCCTAGCTTGATGTCGAGGGCCTGGGCCGAGGTAGAAAGACAGGCGAAGGCGCCAAGCGCCAGCAGGGGGAGCATCCTGGAGGTCATGGGGGTACCCGTTGAGTCGTTGTGATTGTGATCTGGGCCCGCCACCGCTTTGTTGACGGCAAGACAGGCGTCACTTGAGACTCGGCCAGGTAGGCGTATTAGACAATTTTCAAGATTTTATGCTTTGCATAAGCCTGATTTATGCAAAGCCATTGGACAGTGGCCAGGGTGGCCCTTCGACAGGCCTGGGGCGGCAACCACAAGCGCTTCCAGACACTCCTTTAGCGCACTGTTCAAGAACCATTTTTCTGGCGCAAATGGGGGCATTTGCGGTTGTGATTGGCGCCGTTGACGGCTCCACGGCGATAGTCGATCCAGCGTGGTGGTCAGCGTCAAGGCTGGCGCCAGCGCAGGATGAGAACCACCGCCCTGTCGGCCAAGAATTACAAGGAGCCCCTATGCAACTGCCCTCTCTGATCGAGATCCCCAACGGTGAAAAGGTCACCCCCACCTTCAGCGACGCCGAGATGCAGGGCCGCCTGGCCCGTCTACGCCAGCACATGGCCAAGCAGCAGGTCGATGCCGTGGTCCTGACCTCCTATCACAACATCAATTACTTCAGTGACTTCGTCTATTGTCGCTTTGGCCGCGACTATGGACTGGTGGTGACCCAGGAAGGCTTTACTACCGTTACCGCCAACATCGACGGCGGCCAACCGTATCGGCGCAACCGTCTGGGCGACAACATCGTCTACACCGACTGGCAGAAGGACAACTTCTTCAAGGCCATCATGCGGCTATGCGAAGGCAAGCGACGCATCGGGGTGGAGTTCGACCATCTGACCCTGGCCAACCGCGACAAGCTGGAAAGCGCCCTTGGCGAGGTGGAGCTGGTCGACATCGGCGTACCCACCATGCAGATGCGCATGATCAAGTCCGCCGAAGAGATCGCGCTGATCCGTCAGGGGGCGCGTATCGCCGACGTGGGCGGTGTCGCGGTACGCGACGCCATCGCCGCCGGGGTGCCCGAGTACGAGGTGGCCCTGGCCGGCCAGAGCGCCATGGTGCGCGAGATCGCCAAGACCTACCCGCAGAGCGAGCTGATGGACACCTGGGTATGGTTCCAGTCCGGCATCAACACCGACGGCGCCCACAATCCGGTCACCAGCCGTCGCGTGCGCCCCGGCGACATCCTGAGCCTCAACACCTTCCCGATGATCTCGGGCTACTACACGGCGCTGGAGCGCACCCTGTTCTGCGAGCACGCAAGCGATGCCCATCTGCGGCTGTGGGAAATCAACTGCGAGGTCCATGAGCGCGGACAGCAGCTGATTCGCCCCGGTGCCCGCTGCAGCGACATCGCCCACGAGCTCAACGAGATCTTCGCCAGACACGACGTTCTCAAGTACCGCACCTTTGGCTACGGGCACTCCTTCGGCACCCTGAGCCACTACTACGGCCGCGAGGCGGGTCTCGAACTGCGCGAGGACATCGATACCGTACTGGAGCCCAACATGGTGGTGTCGATGGAGCCCATGCTGATGATTCCCGAAGGCCAGCCCGGCGCCGGTGGCTACCGCGAGCACGACATCCTGGTGGTCAAGGAAGACGGCGCCGACAATATCACCGGCTTCCCCTACGGGCCGGCGCACAACATCGTGGGTTGAACCGATCCGGCGATCACCGGCCGGGACGTGACATGGGGGGCCGCTCGCCCCCCATGTCGGCGAGCCCGGCCCTGAGGTAGTTCAGCACGTGGTGCGCCGCCACGGACAGCTCGCCGGTCTGGTAGTGCAGGCCGAAGGTCACCCGTCCAAGCTCGGGCAGCCGGTCCGCCCCATCCACGCAGTGCAAGTGGTCGGGGCTGACGCTGCGCGCCAGGGCGGTCACACCCAGGCCCTCTTCCACCGCGGTGAAGATACCGAGCAGGCTGGTACTGGCGTAGCTCACCCGATAGGGCATCGCCCTGGCCCTCAACGCCGCTTCCGCCGCCGAGCGGTACAGGCACCCCAGGGGATAGGTGACCAGAGGCAGCGGCGCTTCACCCTCGAGCAATGCCGTGTCGCCGACCACCCAGACCAGGTCATCTACCCGGATATCCCGAGCATCGCGATCATCGTCGACCCTTTCCGGCTCCATCACCAGGGCGATATCGTAGTGATGCCGGTGAAAACGCTGGAGTATGACCCTGCTGATCTCACAGTCGACCTCGACCTCGATATTGGGGTAGACCCGCGCCAGATTCCTCAGCACTCGCGGCACAAATGCCAGCTCGAAATCGTTGGGAATACCTAGCCTTACCTTGCCACTGACGCCCCCTCCGCAAAGCTTCTCCACCAGCCGGTCATTGATCGCCAGCATGGCCCTGGCTTCCTGGTAGAGATAGTCACCATCCTGGGTCATTTCCAGCTGACTTCCGCGCAGAAACAGGCGAGTACCCAGCATCTCCTCGAGCTTCTTCATCTGCAGGCTGATGGCGGGCTGGGAACGCCCCAGGCGCTCTCCTGCCGCGGTAAAGCCTCCCAGCTCATTGATGGTCACGAAGGTACGCAATAACTCACTCGGTATCGTCTTCAACCTGGGGCCTCATTGGCATAGATCATGCATCGATTTGTCGTTCTTATTGGTCGCATCAGCGGCAAGAAAATACCTTGAATCTGTCGATGGAAATCGACGCTACCTCTCGACGACTGCCGATTGTCGACGTCCAACAACAAACAATAGAGGCTTCCTCATGAACTCCTGGGTATTGACCACCTTTGCCATTCTAACGCTCTACATGCTGATTCACACCGGTGCAGCCTACCTGCGTCGAGAACTCAAGGCCCGCCAACCGAGGTGACGCACATGGATTCCTTTACCCTGTTCAATTGGGCGCTTCTGCTGATGACCTTCGGCCTGATGCTCTATCTGGGCTACCTGTCCTCGCGGCGCATGCGCAAGGATGACGCCGCCGGCTTCCTGGTCGCCGGGCGCTCGCTGGGGGCCTTCGTCGGTGCCGGTACCATCGTTGCCACCGGATTCAGCGGCTGGGGCTTCATGGGCTCGCCCGGGGTCACCTACCAGTTTGGTGCCATCGAGGTGCTGGGCAACTTCTTCTTTGCACCGGCGATGGTCATCGCGGTGCTCTACTTCGCCCGCTTCATGCAGCGCAAGGCGATCGAGATGGGCAGCAACACCATCCCCGAGTACATCGGCCAGTCCCACGGCGGCGGCGCCATGGGGCGAGTGCTGCAGGCGGTATCGGCGATCATCACCGTAGTGCTGCTACTGGTCTTCCTGACCAGTCAGATCAAGGCGGTGGGGCTTCTGGGTGCCAGCTGGCTGGGCATCGAGCTCGACCAGAGCGCCATGCTGATGGTCGGGGTGATCATCCTCTACACCATGCTCGGGGGGCTGGCCGCGGTAGCCTGGACCGACACCATCATGGTCTGGGGCATGGCCCTGGCGGCGGTCATCATCGTCATCCAGATGCTGACCACCATTGACGTGAACGAGTGGGAAAGCGGCTTGAACGCCATCGACCCGGAGCTGCTGAACCCGACCAACGGGGCCCACTACGGCGCCTCCCGAGGCAACGTCTTCCTGGTCCTGCCCTACGCCTTTCTGTTCGCGGCGGTGCTGCCGTTCATGGCGATCCGCTTCCTGGCCTTCAAGCCCGAGGTCAAGCTGCACAAGGTCGGTATCTACGTCGCGGTGCTCGGCGGCCTGCTCAGTCTGATTCCGCTGGTCGGGCTCTACGTCAGGGTCAAGCTGCCGGGACTGGCGGACCCCGACAGCGCCATGCCGGTCTATCTCGAGCAGTTCATGCATCCGGCGATCCAGGGCGTCATCACCTTGTTCATCATCTTCGCCATGAAGTCCACCGCCAACTCCCTTTTGCACACCGTGGCCTCCAGCGTCTCCCACGACCTGCGCCTGGCGATCTTTGCCGAACGCCAGCCTTCGGCACGGCGTGTCCTGGGCCTGAACCGGGCCGCGGTGCTGGTGCTCGGGGTGCTGGCGCTGCTGATGATGCTCTACGCACCGCCCTTCATGCTGTCCTGGCTCGGTATCCTCGGCACCGGCACCCTGCTCGCCAGCCTGATCGGCCCGGTGTTCATCTCGACCTTCTGGCAGGGCTCGGCCTGGGGGGCGCTGGCGGCCATGCTCGGCGGCTTCTTCACCAGCGGCTACATGATGCTGTTCGCCGATGTGGGCTGGTTGATCGGTCCGCTGACCGGCTGCGTGGTGTCGTCGGCTCTGTATATCGGCGTGACCCTCGTCGGCCGTAGCCATCGCGCCCATGCCCGCCATCCGAACGCATCCCTCCCTGACCACCCTGCTTGACCGAAAACATCCCTCCGACTCGCCTCAGGACCAGGGTTCTGAGGTTTAGGCAAAAAGACAAGCCGCCTTCCGAGGCGGCCATTCTCGTGAAACCTCCGTCACCCAGCGAATAGTCGCGGTCAAACCTGAGCATCATGGCCGAGAACCGGCTGCTCTCATGACCCAGATCATTGGTGCGAAGCGCTTTAGCATATTCCTCTCAACTTGACGCTTTCATGGGTCGATAACCCTGGCATCGCTGCTAATCGGAGGCAGTCCGAGCGATGAGCAAGCCAGGAAATGACTTCGCTCATGCCAGGACTGCCGGTTGGCCCCTCCCAGCATGAGCCCGCTGCCAATGACATCACTCCTTGATCGCCTGACCATGGGAAGAAAGTTCTTCCTGGTGCTTTTCTTGCCGCTGCTTTCCATCCTGTGGATGACGCTCTCCACGGTGCTGGAACGTCAGGCGGTCGTTACCCGGATGGACAATCTTCAAGAGGTGGCGATCCTCGGGCGTCATTCGGCCAATCTGGTGCACGAACTTCAGCGCGAACGGGGGATGACGGCCGCCTTTCTCAGCAGTCAGGGCCGCAACTTTCATACAGAGCTACCAGTGCAACGTGAGGCGACCAATACCCAGGCCGAATCATTTGACCGCTACATCGCTGACATCGATTTTTCCCGTCACGACCCTCGAATCGAAGCACAGGTCGATCTGGCGAAGCGTCTGCTTGAGGGAAAGGATGACCTACGGCGCAAGGTCGATGGTCTCGACATAACTGCCGAAGCATCGACAGACGCTTATACCAACATCAACGAGGCACTGATCGATATCGTCGCCAAGCTGACCTTTGGCGTCGACCAGGGAGAGGTCGCCCGTCAGCTGACGGCCTATTATGACCTTTTGAACATCAAGGAGCTGGCCGGCATAGAACGGGCGGTACTGGCGGCATCTTTCAGCGCCGACGCGATATCGCCTGCAATGTTCAGGAAGCTGCTTTCGTTGATCGTGAAGTCCGATGTGCACAAGAAGAACTTCTTCGAGCTTTCATCACCGAGGGTTCAGGAGGAGCTCAAGACGCTGACCGACAGCGCACTTGGCGAGCGTTTGAATGCCATGCGCAGCGTGGTCCTCGAAAAGGCCTCAAGCGGCGGCTTCGGTATCGATCACCAGGAGTGGTTCGAGGCCCAGACCGAGTATATCGATGGCATTCAGCAGATCTCCCGGTCGGCAGAGCAGTACCTTCTGGCACGTATTGACGACTTGCAGAAAGCGTCCTTCAGCTACCTGCTCAAGCACGCCCTGGTCATGCTTGCCGTCTTGCTCGTCACCCTTGCCTTTTCGATCATCACCGCCCGTAGCGTGGTTCGTCCCCTCAAGGCTGCCCTGGCAGACATCCGCAAGCAGAAGGATGACCTGACCAAGCGACTGGAGGTCCCTGGCAAGGACGAGCTGTCTCAGCTTTACCGCGCCTTCAACGACTCGCTGAGCAATATTGCCAGCCTGGTGGTCAACCTGAAGAAGAGCGCCAGCGCCGTCGAGGTGGTCAGTGGAGAAATCACCCGGGGCAACCAGGACCTGGCGAGCAGAACGGAGCAGCAGGCGGCCTCACTGATCCAGACCGCTTCCAGCATGGAGCAGATCACCGCCACCGTGAAGCAGACCTCGGACTCCGCTCGCCAGGCGCAGGAAATGACCCGTGAAGTCGCCTGCCGCGCCAACGACCTGAGCCAGACCGCCGCCCAGACCCACACAGCCATGGAACAGATTCGCGACGCCAACCAGGAAGTCACCAGGATCGTCGAGGCCATCGACGACATCGCCTTCCAGACCAATATTCTGGCCCTGAACGCTTCGGTGGAGGCGGCACGCGCCGGCGACCAGGGTCGAGGGTTTTCGGTGGTGGCCTCGGAGGTGCAGAAACTCGCCAGCCGCTGCGCAGAGGAAGCCACCCTGATCCGCCGGTTGATCACCACCAGTACGCAGCGGGTCGACAAGGGGGAGCGACTGGTGGCTTCCACCAGCGAGGCGCTGGTCACCATCTCCGAGCATGCCCAGCAGACGGCGACCCTGGTGTCGGAGATTTCCACCGCGGCGACCGAGCAGTCGCTGGGTATCGAACAGATCACTCAGGCACTGGCGCAACTCGAGGACGTCACCCAGCGCAACACCGGCCTGGTCGAACGCGTTGCCACCGCCAGCGAGTCCCTCGACAAGCGGGCTCGCGACATGGCCTCGCTGGTGGGCCGCTTCAAGGTCGATGTGCCAACGGCCCTTCACGCCACGTCGGAAGACGGGCCGCTTATCGGCTCACCCCAGGCCACCCTTGTCGACTGCCACGCGTAGGCCCTACAGGTTCCCCGCCTTGCCGCCCTTCCGGGCGGTTTTTTTATCAGGCATGGAACCCATACAAACAAAACCTCGTTTTATTTTTGATGAATCATCTTTGACAATATTGAAACGCAATTCTAGCCTTGCTGATGCCACCCCAGCACAACAAGGAACAACGCCGTGCTCGAACACGACCATCTCAGCCGTTTTCTCTCCCACCGCCATTCCCTTTGCCAGCCCCTTTACCAGTCTCTTCGACACCCCCTTCGCAAGCCCCTGATCGTCGCGCTGTCGGCCCTGGCCGTCTCCTCCTTCGGTGTATCCTCCATGGCCGCCGACGAGGGTACGCCACCGGCGCAGGTCTTCGACCTCACGACCTGGAAGTTGACCCTGCCCATGGACGCTGACGGCGACGACGACGTCGACGAGATATCGGTCGGCGAGCTTCAGTCCTATCAACATCCGGACTACTACTATCTGAACAACAACAATCATCTGGTCTTCGTGACCCCCAATAGCGCCTTCACCACCCCCAATTCCAGCAATGCACGCACGGAACTGCGCCAGATGCTGGCCGGCGCCGACGACGCCTTCGGCCCCAAGGCACCTGAGCAGAACTTTGCCCTCGCCTCCCACCCCGAGGCTGACCGCTACGCCCAGATCGGCGGCTACCTCGATGCCACCCTGCGGGTCGATCACGTCGCCGAGCGCACCGACAAGCCCGACCGGGCGGCAGCCTACTCGGTGGTCATCGGCCAGATCCACGCCGGCAAGGACGAAGCGGTGCTGGCCCAGGACAATGGCTTCGGCCACGGCAACGAACCGCTGAAGATCTACTACAAGAAGTTTCCCGACCACGAGACCGGCTCGGTGTTCTGGAACTACGAACGCAACCTCGAGAAGGATGACCCCGAGCGCATCGATATCAGCCACGCGGTGTGGGGCAACGACTGGAGCGGCAGCGAGGATCCGGGCGAGGCGGGCATCGCCCTGGGCGAGAGCTTCCGCTATCGGGTCGAGGTCAAGGACGACGTCATGCACCTGACCTTCGCGTCAGACGGCCACCCCACCCGCACCTTCGAGCAGAACCTGGCCGACAACGTCGGTCCCGACGGCGAGGTCGACGAGGCCGACCATCCGCACGGCTACGCCGGTGACTGGATGTACTTCAAGGCGGGTTCCTATAACCAGTGCAACACCAAGCCGGAATCTGGCGCCTGCCTGGGTACCGGGGTGTGGGAGACCGACCAGCAACACGGCGACTACGCCCAGGTCGTGTTCAGCGAGCTGGATAGCGGCCCGGTCGAGTAAGCGTCTAGCGAGCGCCCGGAAACGTCCACGCCAGAGAAGAGCAACGTCCACGTCAGAGAAGCGTAACGTTCACGCCAGGGGCGAAGCTGCCGCTTGCTCCTGGCCAACGGCGTTCGGCAACAAAGGCCGACTTGATCCAGATCAGCAAAGACGCTTTCGCCTCAAGGGCGAACTTCGGCAGAAAACCGTGCACTTTCAAGCATGTGCTCGTGCAGCAATGGGCAAATTCAACGGCAGTAAATGGCCCGATTCGAGCGCTCGATGCCCCCCTGCCGACCTACCATCCAGACATGAAAAAGGGCCTACGACAGTGTCGTAAGCCCTTGAATTCTATGGCGCGCCCTAAAGGATTCGAACCTTTGACCTTTGCCTCCGGAGGGCAACGCTCTATCCAGCTGAGCTAAGGGCGCGCGGTGCCGCCTGAACCTGTCACGCGGCGAGCCATATCCTACCTTGCGCACCCGCTGGTGTCCACCCAAGGCCGTGCCCGAGGCCCGTGGCGCCACCTTCCCGGCGACGGGCGACATTTTCCCGTCTCGAGCGATCTCGCTATACTGCCGGCACAGCGTGACGCCCGGCGATAGGGACGATGGCCGTGCTCGGCGCCACCAACAATAACTTCCATCAAGCGACCGTTACAGAGGTGGTGAGAGTGAAATCCAGCAAGCTGATCATGGGGTGTCTGATCACCCTGGGCCTGGGCTCCGGCCAGGCGATGGCACAGGACGATGCCGAGCGTGAGGCCATGGCCGAGCGCCTGGCCCCGGTAGGTTCTGTGTGCCTCGAAGGCCAGGAATGCGGCAGCGCCATGGCCGCCGCGTCAGGCGGCGGTGACGCCGCAGCGTCGGGCGGTGGCGTCGATGGCGAAGCCGTCTACGGCGGCATCTGCATGGCCTGCCACGATACCGGCGTCGCCGGCGCACCCAAGCGTGGCGACGAAGCGGGCTGGGCCGAACGCACCACCAAGGGCTTCGACACCCTGCTGGATCACGCTCTTAACGGTTTCAATGCGATGCCGGCCCGTGGCGGCAACCCGAACCTGTCCGATGAAGAAGTCCATGCGGCGGTGGCTTACCTGGTCGAGCCGGTGATGGAAGTGCCGTCAAGCGACGCAGGCG
Organism: Halomonas sp. MMSF_3323; assembly: GCF_030733595.1. Lineage (NCBI taxonomy): Bacteria > Pseudomonadati > Pseudomonadota > Gammaproteobacteria > Oceanospirillales > Halomonadaceae > Halomonas > Halomonas sp. MMSF_3323. Next base: position 19,092 of record NZ_JASHIT010000011.1, read on the forward strand.
CCAGCGAGGCGGCCCCTGCCGAAGAGACAGCATCGGATGACAGCGCCGCTGCCGGTGAAGCAGCAGCAGGTGAGGACGCTGCCGCCACCGATGCGGCTGGCGACGAAGCAGGTGGCGACGACGCCGCTGCGGCCAATGCAGGCTCTGCCGAGGTCGACCCGGCGGTGGCGGCCATCGATGGTGAAGCGGTATACGGCGGCATCTGCATGGCGTGCCATGAAGCCGGTGTCGCCGGCGCCCCGGTTCGCGGTGACGCCGCCGCCTGGGAGCCGCGCCTGGCCAAGGGCATGGACACCCTCTATGACCACGCCATCAACGGTTTCAACGCGATGCCGCCCAAGGGTGGCAACCCGAGTCTGTCCGATGACGAGATCAAGGCGGCCGTCATTTACATGACCCAGTAAATCGACTCACGCGATATAGCAGCGGGGCGCCCATGGGCGCCCCGTTTGCGTTGGTCTGCTGGCGAGGCCTGGTCCTGCACTCGGGTCGTGCCAAGCCTTGATGCCATCGGGCTTATCCACAGCCTGTGGCGATCCAGCGACTGTGGATGGATTCAGTCCAGCAGCGAGCGCAGCCCGGCGATGGCGCTCTTGCCCCGCTCCTGCTTGCGCTCGGGGTCCTCCCGGTCGGCGCGTCCTTCCCACTCCAGATCATCCGGCGGCAACTCGTCGAGGAAGCGGCTCGGGGCGCAGTCCATCAGCTCTCCGTAGGCCTTGCGCTGGCGCGCCAGCGTCATGGTCAGGGTACGCCGGGCACGGGTGATGCCAACGTAGGCCAGACGGCGCTCCTCCTCAACGGTGCCGGCCTCGATGGAGTTGCGGTGAGGCAACAGCTCTTCCTCGAGACCCATCAGGTAGACGTGGGGGAACTCGAGGCCCTTGGAGGCGTGCATGGTCAGCAACTGCACACGATCCGAGTCATCTTCTTCCGCTTGTTGCTCGAGGATATCGCGCAATACCAGGCGCGAGATCGCCGATTCCACGTCGTCGGTTTCGGTATCGGTGCTGGCGGTGTTCTCTTCCGGATCGGCCTGCATCGACTTCTCGAGCTGGTCGATCAGGATCCACACGTTGGCCATGCGCCGCTCGGCGATGGTGGGGGCGCTGGCGTTCTGGTAGAGCCAGGCCTCGTAGTCCATCTCGCGTATCATCTCGCGGATCGCGGCGATGGCATCGCCCTGGTCCATGCGTCGGCGCACGCCATCGATAAAGTGGGTGAACCGCGTCAGGCGCTCCACCGCGCGGGCCGGCAGCTGCTCGGCCAGGCCCAGCTCGTGACAGGCGGCAAACAACGAGACGCCGCGCTCGGTGGCGTAGTTGGCAAGCTTTTCCAGGGTGGTCGGGCCGATCTCGCGACGCGGCACGTTGACGATACGCAGGAAGGCGTTGTCGTCGGCCGGATTGATCAACAGCCGCAGGTAGGCCATGGCGTCCTTGATCTCGCCCCGGGAGAAGAACGAGGTGCCGCCGGACAACTTGTAGGGAATCTGGTAGTGCTGCAGCTTCAATTCCAGCAGGCGTGCCTGGAAGTTGCCGCGGTAGAGCACCGCGAAGTCGCGCCATTCGGCGCGCTCCTTGATCCGGCGGGTCAGGATCTCGCTGGCGACCCGCTCGGTCTCGGCCTCCTCGTGGCGCGTGACCACCACCCGGATCGGATCGCCCTGGCCCATGTCCGACCACAGGGTCTTGTCGTAGACGTGGGGGTTATTGGCGATCAGGGTGTTGGCGGCGCGCAGGATGGTGCCGGTGGAGCGGTAGTTCTGCTCCAGCTTGATCACCTTGAGCCGCGGAAAGTCCTCGCCCAGGGTCACCAGGTTCTCCGGCCGGGCACCGCGCCAGGCGTAGATCGACTGGTCATCGTCGCCGACCACGGTGAAGGTCTGGCGCTCGGCCATCAGCATGCGTACCAGCATGTACTGGCTGACGTTGGTGTCCTGATACTCGTCCACCAGCATGTAGTGGATCTTGCGCCGCCAGCGGGCCAGCGCCTCGGGGTCGTCGCGCAGCAGCACCACCGGCAGCAGGATCAGGTCATCGAAGTCCACCGCGTTGTAGGCCTTGAGGTGGCGAACGTAGGCCTCATAGACCCGGGCGGCGTACTGCTCGTCTTCGGTGGCGGCGTGGGACAGCGCCTGGCCGGGCAGGATCAGGTCGTTCTTCCAGTTGGAGATCACTCCCTGGACCTGATTGATCTGGTCGGCGTCGACCTGGGCGTCCTTGTTCATCAGATCGCGCAGCAGCGCCTTGGCGTCTTCCGGATCGAACAGTGAAAAGCCCGGCTTGTAGCCCAGCGCCTTGAGCTCGCCGCGAATGATGTTGAGGCCGAGCGTGTGGAAGGTCGACACCGTCAGGCCGTGGCCTTCACGCCCCTGCAGCATCGAGCTGACCCGCTCCTTCATCTCGCGGGCGGCCTTGTTGGTAAAGGTCACCGCGGCGATGCGCCGGGCGCTCATGCCGCACTCCTGGATCAGGTAGGCGATCTTGGTGGTGATCACGCTGGTCTTGCCGGAGCCGGCCCCGGCCAGCACCAGGCAGGGACCGTCGATGAAGTGCACGGCCTCGCGCTGACGCGGGTTGAGGCCACGGATGCGTTCACGGATCGTCTTCACAGGTGCATTCATGCGTCGTCCTGGGCGCCGGGCTGGACATCGAGTCGCGCCGCGCCGTCGAAATCGAGTTGTCGCCAGGCCTCGAACACCAGCACCGCACAGGCGTTGGACAGGTTCAGGCTGCGGCTGTCCGGCAGCATCGGGATGCGCAGGCGCTGCTCCGGCGGCAGTGAATCGAGCATCGCCTGGGGCAGGCCACGGGTCTCGGGGCCGAACACCAGGGCGTCGCCGGAACGATAGTCGGGCTCGTGGTAACCACGCCGCCCGCGGGTCGAGACGGCGAAGACCCGAGAAGGCGAAACCTCTTCGATGAACGTCTGCCAGTCGGCGTGGACCCGGACCCGCGCCCACTCATGGTAGTCCAGCCCCGCGCGCCTGAGGCGCTTATCGTCTAGGGTAAAGCCTAACGGCTCAATAAGGTGCAGGCGAAATCCGGTATTGGCGCACAGGCGTATCAGATTGCCGGTGTTCGGCGGAATCTCGGGTTGATAGAGCACCACGTCGAGCATTGGACATCACCAGGATCGCGGCGGAGGACGATGTGAGGCAGGGAGATCACCGAGGCCTTCCAGGGAGGAAGACCTCGGCGCAAGGAAGCCATAGCGACTCAGGCGCTGACGCCGTAGCGTTCGCGGTAGGCACGGATGGCCTCGGCGTGGGGTTTGAGGGTATCGCCCCCGCTCTGTTCGAGGTAGGCCAGCACCTGGTCGAGGCCGACGATGCTGACCACCGGGATGCCGAACTCGGCCTGCACCTGCTGGATGGCGCTCTTGTCGGTGTCGTCGCTGGCGCGCTCCTGCCGATCCAGCGCCACCACCACCCCGGCGGCCTGGGCGCCGGCGCCGTCGATCAGCCCCATCACCTCACGGATCGCCGTACCGGCGGTGATCACGTCATCGATGATCATGATGCGACCGTCGAGCGCGGCCCCGACGATGTTGCCGCCTTCGCCGTGGTCCTTGGCCTCCTTGCGATTGAACGCAAAGGGCAGATCACGGTCATGATGATCAGCCAGCGCCACGGCGGTGGTCGCCGCCAGCGAAATGCCCTTGTAGGCCGGCCCGAACAGCACGTCGGCCTCGATCCCGCTTTGCTCGATGGCCTTGGCGTAGAAGCGCCCGAGGCGCGCCAGGGCGCGGCCGGTCTTGAACAGGCCGGCGTTGAAGAAGTACGGGCTCACCCGCCCCGACTTCAGGGTGAACTCACCGAAACTGAGCACGCCCTCGCCGATGGCGAACTCGATGAACTCCCGCTGGTAGGGATGAAGGCGCGCCGCGCCTGGCGGTTGAGGTGCCATGTCAGCCACGAGGCCTCCTGTCCAATTGCCTGGCCTTATCACGTTTTTCTCGACCGGCCATTTACCCAAACGTCGAAACGTCGGGTATCATACACGCGCGACGCAAAAGGGACCACGTATGAAAATCGCCACCATCAATGTAAACGGCATCCGCGAGGCCGTCGGTCGAGGCTTTCTCGACTGGCTCGCCAACCAGGACGCCGACGTTGTCTGCGTCCAGAACATCAAGGCCAAAAGCTTCGAGCTGGACGACAGCATTCTTTATCCTGAGGGCTACGAGGGTTACTTCCTCGACGCCGAACAGGACGGTTTCTCAGGGGTCGGCCTCTACTGCCGCAAGATCCCCAAGGCCATCATGTACGGCCTGGGCTTCCCCCAGTGCGACCATGAAGGACGCTTTCTGCAGGCCGACTACGATCGCTTCTCGATCGCCAGCTTCCTGATGCCCGACGGCAGCGATCCTGACGCCAAGCAGGCGTTCATGGCCCAGTACCAGGAATACCTGTCGAAGATGGCTCGCAAGCGCCGCGAGTACATCATCTGCGGCACCTGGCACATCGCCCACAAGACCATCGATCTGGCCAACTGGGCCGACAACCAGACGACGCCCGGCTTCAAGGCCGAAGAGCGCGCCTGGATGGACCAGGTGTTCGGTCCCACCGGCTTCATCGACACCTTCCGCGAGATCAACCGCGACGGTGACGAGTACACCTGGTGGCCGGCGCTGGACCAGGATCAGCCGCGCTCCCGTCAGGAGGGCTGGCGCCTGGACTACCAGATCGTCGGGCCGAACTTCCGTCGCCATATCACCGACGCCTGGATCGACTACGACGCCACCTTCTCGGAGTTCGCGCCGCTGATCGTCGAGTACGACCTGCAACTGTAAGCCTCCCTTCGTCGCCGTCTGGCCCGAGTCCGGGGCCGGACACGAAAGCGCCGGCCCCTCAGGGGGCCGGCGCCTTCGTTCATGCGACTCATCTCGTCACGGCGACCGCTCAGGCGCGATTGCCGAGCGCCTCACGCTGGTGCTCGAACAGCTCGTTCCCGGCCTTTTCGGCCAGATCCAGCATGGCGTTGAGCTGACCACGGGTGAAGGTGCCGGACTCCGCCGTGCCCTGGACCTCGATCAGCTCGCCGGATTCGCTCAGCACCACGTTCATGTCGGTATCGGCGCTGGAGTCTTCCGGGTAGTCGAGATCCACCACCGGCTGACCGCGATAGAGCCCCACCGATACTGAGCTTACCAGCTGCGAAAAGGGGTCGGTCTTGATCAGCTTCTCGCGCTGCAGGTAGCGGATGGCGTCGATCAGTGCCACACAGCCCCCGGTAATCGAAGCGGTACGCGTGCCACCATCGGCCTGGATCACGTCGCAGTCCACGGTGATGGTGAACTCGCCAAGCTTCTTCAGGTTCACCGCCGCGCGCAGCGAACGCCCGATCAGACGCTGGATCTCCAGGGTGCGGCCGCCCTGCTTGCCGCGTGACGCCTCGCGCCCGCTGCGCGAGTGGGTCGCCCTCGGCAGCATGCCGTACTCGGCGGTGACCCAGCCCTGCTTCTTGCCCCGCAACCAGCGTGGCACGCCGGCCTCGACGCTGGCGTTGCACAGCACCTTGGTGTCACCGAACTCGACCAGCACCGAGCCTTCGGCGTGGCGGGTGTAGTCACGGGTGAGACGAATCTCGCGGGTCTGGTCAAAAGCGCGTCCGCTGGGACGACGGATGTCCGTGGACATGGCACCTCTCTTGGTCGACACGCCTCTTGCCGCGGCATCGCCTGGCGCAGCGAAGGGGACGACGTCGATCATGGAATGGAAAACGAAGGCCGCCCATTCTACACGCCTTGGCCGATGAATCGGGTACACTGCGCTCACCGGTGTCGAGCCCACCCTCGACGGCCCTGCGACACCACCGTGCCCGACGCCAGGAATTCGCCAGGAATTCGCCAGGAAATCGCCAGGAGACCGACCATGGTTCACAGCATGACCGCCTTTTCGCGCCAGGACCTCGAGGCCGAGTGGGGCAGCCTGCAGCTCGAGCTGCGCAGCGTGAACCAGCGCTACCTGGAGCCGCACTTCCGACTGCCCGAGGCCCTGCGTGACCTCGAACCCGGCTTCCGCGACGCACTGCGCAAGCGCCTGGCCCGGGGCAAGATCGAGTGCACCCTGCGCTTCGATGCCAGCGACAAGAGCGACAGCCTGAGCGTCAACCACGAGCGCCTCGCCGCCCTGTCATCGGCACTGGCCGAGGTACGCGCCACCCTGCCCGAGGTGCACATGCCCGACGCCCTGGCCATGCTCGGCCATCCTGGGGTGCTCGAAGGCGGTGGTCTCGATCTGGACGCGGTCAAGCAAGCCGCCAACCAGATGTTCAAGCAGGCCCTGAATGACCTGGTGGAAGGCCGTGCGCGGGAAGGCGAGCAGCTCAAGGCGCTGATCGAGGAGCGCCTGGCGGCCATCCATGAGCTGGTGGCCGAGGTACGCGAAAGGATGCCGCAGATCCTCGAACGTCAGCGCACCCAGCTCGAGGAGAAACTCGCCAACCTCAATGTCGAGCTCGACCCCCACCGGCTCGAGGCCGAGGTGGTGCTGATGGCCCAGAAGGCCGACGTCGCCGAGGAGCTCGACCGCCTCGATACCCACGTCACCGAAGTCGGCCGCCAGCTTAAGCAGAAGGGCCCCATCGGCCGTCGCCTGGACTTCCTGATGCAGGAGCTGAACCGCGAGGCCAACACCCTGTCGTCCAAGTCCGTGGTCGCCGACACCACCCGCTGCGCGGTGGAATTGAAGGTGCTTATCGAGCAGATGCGCGAGCAGATTCAGAACATCGAGTAGAATCCACCAAAGGCCATCAAAAACCATTAAACCACTGTTTTTAAATGGAAAAAAGGTGCAAGAAGTCCACCAAGTTCCACCAACCTCCCCGGAAATCCAGATCATATAGGGGAGTAAAACGGGGAGAAAAAGTATTGCCTCTCCTCCCTCCGACACATACCCTTACAGATACTCCCCAACTATGTCGATCCGAGTGCATGACCGGGAGCAAGTGGGGGGGTGCCCGCTGGCACTCTAAATGCCGTTGGAAAAAGGCCCACTAGGCGCCAGTGACGAGCTCATATGACATTAAGCCGACTATCTAGCCCAAGCCTAGCCCGAGTAGTTATCAAACGGTCGTTTGTTTTATTTTCCGCGGGGGACGAGAGGAAATAATGGGAAGCCTTACCGCCAAGAAGAGCCAGTCGCTTGTCAAGGAGGGTAAAGCAGGGCGCTACAGCGACGGCAACGGCCTATACCTGATGATACCGAGGAAAGGAACTCCTTACTGGATGTTGCGATACACGCTGTTTGGCAAGCGGCGTGAGATGACGCTGGGCAAACATGCCCACCTCTCTCTCGCCGAGGCTCGGACGAAAGCGGTTGAAAACCAGAAGTCTATACGCGAAGGCCTTGACCCCATCGAGGAACGCAAACGCGATAGCCAAGCCTTGATCAGGACAGTGGAGGACCTGTTTGCTGACTGGTACCCAGAGCTAGAGAGAAGACTCAAGCACCCAGCTATCCCAAAGCGGATATACAAAAAAGAAGTGGCGCCCCTCATCGGGGGTAGATCGCTGGATGCTGTCACCCCAATTGATATCCGTGAAATAATTAGAAGAGTAACAAATAGCGGTAGGCCGACAATAGCTAATGACACACTGATGTATCTTAAACAGATGTTCAACCACGCCATAAAACTGGGAATTTTAACTTACAACCCAGCATCCGCTTTCAACGTCAACGACGCAGGCGGTATTGAGAAAAGCCGCGATAGGGTTTTGAGCCTCGATGAGATTCGCAACGTTTTCCAAGCCTTCAGAGACAATAGCGACAGCTTCAGCCGCGACAACTACCTCGCCTGCGCGCTACTGCTCGTCCTGGGGGTACGTAAGACCGAACTTACCGAAGCCCAGTGGTCAGAATTCGACCTTAAGAACGGCCGGTGGAACCTGAGCGGTGAGCGCAGTAAGACAGGCGCCGGGATCGTCATTCCCCTCCCACCGCAAACCATCGGCTGGCTGGAAGAGCTCAAGATCCGTGCCTGCGGCTCGGACTATGTCTTTCCTAATCGCCGCAGCAGTAAGCGGGCCCACATGGGCAAAGACACGCTGAATCGTGCCATTGCCAAGCTATTTGGCAAGGAGCCTGGCAAGAAGCCGCAACCAGAGAACCGGATGGGCGATATCACCGAGTTTACTGTGCATGATCTACGCCGCACCTGCCGCAGCTTGCTCGCTGCCGTTGGTGTACCGGGGCATGTCGCGGAGCGTTGCTTGAATCACAAGCTCAAGGGCGTCGAAGGCATCTACGACCGTTACGACTACTTCGACGAGCGAAAAGAAGCGATTATCAAGGTCGCAAACCTTCTTGGCCCTGCAATAAATCTTCCCTAACTCACAACGTAAATTTCTACACACCAACGAGCTATGGTGATTTCTGGTGTACGGGAGGAGGTCGGAAGGGTGGCGTATCCTGTTGATTGATCACGACCAAGATCTCAATCAACACGAGTGGATACGCCATGACCGATTCTGCCCTCCGAGCCCTATCGCAGCCAGAACCCGAGGTCACCGTCAAGGTGCCCAAGGTACGGGACCGGAGTGGCGGCAAGGCCTGCTTCAACAGCACCCTGTTGCCGCCCTACCTGAAGCGGGCCCGCAGCGTCGAGGAGCTGATTCCCTGGCTCTATCTCAAGGGCATCTCCACCGACGATTATCAGGAGGCTCTGTCGGCTCTGCTGGGTGACCAGGCGAAGGGCCTGTCGGCCAACACGGTCTCGCGATTGAAGGCCCAGTGGTTAGACGAACGCAAGGCCTGGTGTCAGCGGGATCTGGCGGACCGCCGTTACGTCTACTGGTGGGCCGATGGCGTCTACAGCAACGTGCGTCTGGATGACCGCCTGTGTTTGCTGGTGATCGTTGGCGTCACGGCACATGGCCGCAAGGAACTGGTTGCCGTCGAGGATGGCCATCGCGAGTCGGAAGCCAGCTGGAAAGAGCTGCTCACGGGCCTGCGAGAGCGTGGCCTGACGGAATCCCCCAAGCTGGCGATCGGCGACGGTGCGTTGGGCTTCTGGAAGGCACTGAGCAAGATCTATCCAGCCACGGCGCACCAGCGTTGCTGGGTTCACAAGACCGCCAATGTGCTGAACAAGCTGCCCAAGTCGGTGCAGCCCAAGGTCAAGGCCGACCTTCACGAGATCTGGATGACTGAGACGCGCGAGGCAGCCCATCAGGCCTTCGACCGCACGCTGAAGCGCTTTGGCGCCAAGTACCCCCAGGCGATGGAATGCCTGGCCAAGGATCGGGATGAACTGCTGGCGTTCTACGACTTTCCGGCAGAGCACTGGGTGCACATCCGCACTACCAACCCGATCGAGTCGACCTTCGCCACGGTCCGTCTGAGGACGAAGCGCAGCCGGAACTGCGGCTCCCGGGATACGACCCTGGCGATGGTCTTCAAACTGCTCCAGACTGCCCAGAAACGCTGGAGGCGGATCAAGCACTTCCAGAAGTTGGAGCTGGTCGTCAGCAACGTCAAGTTCCAGGACGGGGAGCAGGTAGCCGATCAATCAGACAGGAATGCGGCCTGACCGCCATCCACCAGATTTGACGATAACTCCAAAACGAGCAGCAACAGGCTCATTGCTTAACACAGGTTCCGATGGGCTGTAGGGCCAAGGTGCATTGAGTACGCTCTGAGTTTCGGGGTCGTGAAAGAGCGACTTCACAGTGACCGGTGGCTCATCGTGTGATGCATTGGGAAACGAAAAAGAAGGTCCTGTATCGGGCATAGGTGAAGTCTCTGCGGCATCATCAAGCTCATCAGAAGCCACCTTCCTAGCTTGCTCACGCCAATGCTCACTCAGGCCAAACCTCTGCCGCCGGTGCCTGGTACTAGCTCCCTCGTGTCCCACTGGATGAGACTCGTAGTTATCCTGACTATGATCCGTCATTCCCTACCTCGTGCCTTTTCGCCATCGAATATCTCGCAAAGCCTATCACACGGACCTCTGGCACCCGCTCTTCCCGATCCCCCTCGTTAGCGGTGATACCTCAGGCTTCTCAAGCTAGGCGACTACACGGCCGAGACAGTAGAGGCGACTTATCGTCTCGATCACCACCCTCTTTCCCACGAAATGGCGCTGAGCGGCCCAGAGCCGCTTTTATGCTGTGAGATACGGAAATCATTAGGTAGCGACATAAAACGCCGCACAAGGCGGCACGGCGCAATAACGTCGCCATCTCTATCCACAGCCCACTAACTTGGGAGGCCAAGCATGAAATTTTCACCCAACAGACGTATCAACTCCATCATGGAAGCCCTGCTGGCCCCCAACAGCTGTCAAGGTCTTCGCTGCATCGCATGTCGGAGTTCTTCAAGACTGTAAGTTTCAAAAGATGGCTGCATGGAATGTCAGAAGCTGGCAGCACCACAACGACGAGCCCCTGCATGACCTACCAGTCATGCAGGGCGGCGATCAGCGGGCACGACACCTTCCCTTGATGCACATGGCATTCATCGACCAGCCGGGATAAGGCGACCTCGATGCGGGTCAGATCAGCCAGCCGGGCGCGCACGTCGTCAAGCCGCTGTGACGCCAGTTCCGCCGCCTCGCTGCAATGAGCACCATCCTCCAGAGCCAGTAGCTGCCCGATCTCGTCCAGGCTGAATCCCAGCCGCTGCGCCGCTTTCACGAATTTCACGCGCGCCACGTCGGCGCTGCCATAGCGCCGGATGCCGCCAGGAGGGCGCTCCGGCGTCGGCAACAACCCCCTGTGCTGATAGAAGCGGATCGTTTCCACATTGACCCCGGCCGCTTGGGCAAAGGTGCCGATGGTCAGATTTTCCGGTGCCTCATTCATCGAGCTTGACTCCGTAGTTGACTACGGAAGTAACGTTAGCGTATCGACCAAGAATTCAGAAGGACAATCTCATGCCGGAATCCAAGAACGGTCGTGGTGCCCTGGCAGCCGGCGGCCTCGCTGCGATCCTCGCTTCGACCTGCTGTCTCGGGCCGCTTGTGCTGGTCGCACTGGGCTTCTCGGGCGTCTGGATCGGCAACCTGACGGCCCTGGAACCCTATCGCCCGTTCTTCGTGGGAGTGGCACTGGTGGCGTTGTTTTTCGCCTGGCGCCGAATCTACCGGCCTGCCACCGCTTGTAAGCCAGACGAAACCTGCGCGATGCCACAGGTTCGCACGACGTATAAAGCCATCTTCTGGATCGTCGCTGCCTTGGTGCTGATCGCGCTGCTGTTTCCTTACCTCCTGCCCCTGTTCTATTAAGAGGAGATCACTATGAAACGACTCGCTGCCTGTATTGTGCTTTCCGCGACGCTCGCTACGTCGGCCTGGGCCGCCCCGCAGACCGTGACGTTGTCGGTGCCGGGCATAACCTGTGCCGCTTGCCCTCTCACCGTCAAGGCCGCCCTCAACAAGGTAGACGGCGTCTCGCAAGTCGATGTGAGCTACCCGGATCGTGAGGCGGTGGTCACCTTCGACGATTCACGAACGTCCGTCGAAGCATTGACCGAAGCCACCACCAACGCCGGCTACCCCTCATCCCCGACACCCTCGGAAGCGGATCGGGAGTGACCATGAAGAATCCCAAGACCCTGCTGCGCGCAAGCGTGATTGGCACCGTCCTGATGGCGCTGTGCTGCTTTACACCCATCCTGGTGATCCTGCTTGGCACCGTTGGCCTGGCGGCACTGACCGGCTATCTGGACGTGGTGCTGCTTCCTGCCCTGGCCTTCTTCATCGGCCTGACCCTCTATGCGCTATGGCGCAAGAAGCAATACGACGCCTGGGGTGACAACGCCTCTACCGATTCAAGGAATTCCCCTCATGAGTGATGACAAGAACCCGCACATCGCGGTGATCGGCAGCGGTGGAGCCGCCATGGCGGCGGCTCTAAAGGCCGCCGAACGCGGCGCCCGCATCACCCTGATAGAACGCGGCACCCTCGGCGGCACCTGCGTCAACACCGGCTGTGTACCTTCCAAGATCATGATTCGCGCGGCCCATATCGCCCACTGGCGCACGGAAAGCCCCTTCGATGCCGGCCTGAGCAGCCAAGCGCCGGTGGTAGATTGGGCCAAGCTGCTCGAGCAGCAACAGCGGCGTGTCGAGGAACTGCGCGATGCCAAGTATGAAGGCATACTCCGCGCCCACCCGGCCATCACGGTCCTGAAGGGGGAGGCGCGGTTCGTCGATGCCCATAGCCTGACGGTCACGCTGAATGAGGGCGGCGAGCAAACCGTCCGCTTCGATCGCGCCTTCATCGGCACCGGCGCCCGACCGGCAGAGCCGCCGGTGCCGGGCCTGGCCGATACCCCATACCTAACCTCCACCAGCGCACTGGCCCTGGACACCCTTCCCGAACAGCTGATCGTGATCGGGGCCTCGGTGGTGGCCTTGGAACTGGCCCAGGCCTTCGCCCGGCTGGGCAGCCGGGTCACGGTGCTGGCCCGCAGCCGTCTGCTCTCCCAGGAAGACCCGGCGGTGGGTGAGGCCGTAGAGGCAGCCTTCTACTGCGAGGGCATCGAGGTGCTCAATCAGTCCCAGGCCAGCCGCGTGGACTATACCAATGGCGAGTTCGTGCTGGACACCAACGCCGGGACCCTTCGTGCGGACCAACTGCTGGTGGCCACCGGACGGACACCCAATACCGAGGCCCTGAACCTGGCGAGCATCGGCGTGGAAACCGTGCGCGGGGCGATTCTGGTGGATGAGCACCTGCAAACCACGGTACCGAGCCTCTATGCCGCCGGTGACTGCACCGATCAGCCGGAGTTCGTCTATGTCGCCGCCGCCGGGGGCAGTCGGGCCGCCGTCAACATGACCGGGGGCGATGCCACCCTAGACCTCAGCGCCATGCCGGAGGTGATCTTCACCGATCCTCAGGTGGCCACCGTCGGCCTCACGGAAGCCCAGGCACTCGAGCAGGGCTTTGACGTGGAGACCCGCGTGCTCGATCTGGAGAACGTGCCGCGTGCGCTGGTCAATTTCGACACCGGTGGTTTCATCAAGATGGTGGCCGAACGCGACTCGGGGCGGTTGCTGGGGGTGCAGGCGGTGGCGGGGGACGCCGGCGAGCTGATCCAGACGGCAGTGATGGCACTCCGCGCGCGCATGACGGTACAGGCCATCGGCGATGAGCTGTTCCCCTACCTGACCATGGTGGAAGGCCTCAAGCTCTGCGCCCAGACCTTCACCAAGGACGTGACGCAGTTGTCCTGCTGTGCGGGGTAATGATTTCAATATTGCATGAAATCATTGTTTCATCTAACGTTGAATCATGGACCAATATGATGATGACCTCGTGGCAGCCAAGCTAGCCGCTCTTGCTCACCCCGTCCGCCTGGCGGCCATTCGTCAGCTAGCGGCGGCAGGGCCTGCCGGCCTGGCGGCAGGCAAGCTCGCCGAGCGGCTGGGTACGGCGCCGAATGCACTGACCTTCCACTTGCAGAAACTCGCGGTCGCAGGCCTGGTTGCGTCGCGCCGTGAGGGCCAGTTCGTCTATTACCGCGCGGAGTTCGACGCCTTGCTGGCAATGACGGACCACCTGGTCGGCGCTTGCTGTCGTGAGTCAGACGCCAGCTGTGGCCCCCGCTGCCCCACCTCCGGCAGCCGGTAAGGTGCCGCCGGTTTCTCAAAGATCACTCATCAACGTCATCAAGAGGAGCGCAAGATGATCCAAACCACTCGCGCCAAACCTTCTTGGCTCAGGTCTATCGGCATCGGCATCGCGGTGTCGGCGCTGACCGCCATCGTGATGGTGACATTGCTGAAAGCCGGCGTATCGCCCTTCCCGCAGCCACCTTCCCTGGCCTTCGCCGAGACTCTGCTAGGGCGGTCTCTGCCGTTGCCAGTCGGCCTGCTCTTCCATACGGCCTACGTGACTTTCTGGTCGGGGGTGTTCGTGCGCTATTTCCCGCGCAAGACCCTACCGACCGCGCTGGGCCTGGCCGCCGTGCTATGGGGGGTGATCCTGGTGGTGTTCTTCCCCGTGGTGGGCTGGGGGTTCGCCGGCCTGGCGATCGGTCCCCAGCTGATCCCGGCGTCCGCCCTGCCGCACCTGCTGTTCGGCCTGCTACTGTGGGGACTGGACCGCTACGTTGCCAAGCCGTCTCACGCCTGAGCCCGGAGATCTGCCATGCCAACGATCGATACCGCGACCCTGCGGGATTGGCAGCGGCGGTACCGGAACGTCGCCCTGGTGGATACCCTGCCGGCCGCTGCCTTCGCCAAGGGGCACCTGCCGGGGGCCATCAACATCGTCTCCGACGATATCCTGGACGAGGCGCCCCGACGGCTTCCCGACAAGCAGGCGACCATCGTCGTGTACTGCGCCAGCGAGGACTGCTAGCGGGCCGGCCGTGCCGCCGAGCGCCTGACCCGCCTCGGCTACACGGCGGTCTTCCACTATGTGGGCGGTAAACGGGCCTGGCAGGCCGACGGGTTGTTACTGGAACACTGAGAGGGACGCTTGCCCGTGCGCGACTGGATGGAACGGCAGCAATCCTGGATCTATCTACTCTTTATCCTGGCGGGCCTGGCCATCGGGCTTCGCCAGCCAGACGCGACTGCCCGGCTCGAAGCCTTCCTCTGGCCGCTGCTTGGTGGGTTGCTCTATGCCACCTTCACCCAGGTGCCGCTGACGCGGATCGGCCAGGGCTTCAAGGATTGGCGCTTCCTGGCGGCGCTGCTGCTCGGTAATTTCGTGGTGATTCCCATGGTCCTAGGTGGGCTGATGGCCATGTTGCCTCTGAAGCCCGCCGTGCAGGCCGGCGTACTACTGGTGCTGCTGGTCCCCTGCACCGACTGGTTCATCAGCTTCACCCACCTAGGCAAGGGCGATGCGGGCCGAGCCATTGCCGCCACGCCGGTGCTGTTGCTCATGCAGTTGCTGGCTTTACCGGTCTATCTCTGGCTCTTTCTGGGCGCGGAGTGGTTCCAGGCAGCGATCAGCACCCACCTCCTCAGCGCCTTCGCGGGATTGATTCTCACCCCCTTGGCCCTGGCCTGGGTGACCGAGCGGCTGGCCGAGCGTCACCTCAATGCCAGACGGTGGGTTCATGGCCTGGGCCTACTGCCCGTACCCCTGCTGGCACTGGTGGTCTTTGTCATCGCGGCCTCCCAGGTGACGACCGTGGCCGGCCTCGGCGGGGTCTTGCTGCAAGTGCTGCCGATCTTCGTCGCCTACCTGGCCTTTGCCGCCATCCTGGGCAAGACCCTCGGCAGGCTCTTCCGGCTCTCCGCGCCATCAGCCAGGACTCTGACCTTCAGCTTCGGCACACGCAACTCCTTCGTGGTGCTACCCATCGCCCTGACGCTGCCCGATGCCTGGCAAGCCGCCGTGGTGGTCATCGTCTTCCAGTCGCTGGTCGAGCTGTTCGGCATGGTGGTGTACCTGAGATGGGTGCCAGGCAAGTTGATCCCGGAGCCCTCTCACACATAGCCCTTGCAGCTCCCCATCCAATTTCCAGGAGTAAAATGTGATCGAACGTGGTGTTCGGCTGCCTCAAGGCGCAACGACGAACCTTGCACCGTACTCCTAGCCAAGCCCCCTCGGCAGCCCCCTGAACCGTACCGATCCTCTACGGAAGATAGGGGCGATGGACAGTGACTACTCAGGCACCGCTGGCAAGCCTTTCGAGGTCGGCAACCACGGCCTCCATAGGATCGCTGTCGCGGATCAGCAGGCGCGCCTCTCCCTGATCATTGAAGGCGAAAACAGCGCTGGAGTGCGACACATCATAGTTGCCTTCGCTGTCCTCTTCGCCATACCCGTAGGTCACCCGATAGCGGCGTGTCAGTTCATCGAGGGCCGCTTTATCCCCCGTGAGGCCGATGAACTGGGGGCCGAAGGCATCCGTGTACTCTCGCAACTTCTCGGCGTCATCGCGACGAGGGTCGACCGAGACGAAGAGCACCTGAATGTCGTCGCGCGCCGCCTCATCCATGCGTTGGGTGGCGGCGTCGAGGCGCGCGAGGGTGGTGGGACAGACATCGGGGCAGTGAGTGAAGCCGAAGAACAGCAGTGTGCTCTTGCCGAGGAACTGATCGGCGTTGACGTCTTTGCCGTTCTCGTCGACAAGCTCGAACGCCAGGGGAGGCATGAGCCCCGAGATATCCTTGGTCTGCCAAGGCGGCTCGCTGCAGCCCGCAAGCCATAGGGTCACGAATAGTGCCATGATCCATCGGTGCATCCTGCTCCCCCTACTGTGCTGTCGGCGCCACGGCGCGGAAGGTGACACGCTGTCGCTGCTCGCCGGCGAAATGAAGGTTCACCTCGATGTCGTCACTAACAACGAGGGGGCGAGTCCGTTTCATGAGCATGAGATGATAGCCCCCCGGTGCGAACTCGATCTGCTCCCCCGCTGCCAGTTCTAATTGGGCGACGGGTTGCATACTGGTGATGCCATCCTGATTGACAGTGCGATGCATGGTGACATTGCCGAAAGCGGGGCTATCCGCTCCTGTCAGGGTGACGCCCTTCTCACTGGTATTCGTGAGGGTGAAATAGCCTGCCGCGGGCAGGTCCCCGGGCAGAAGCCGAAGACGCGCCTCGCTGACCTGCAGTTCGGCAGCAGCCACCGTGCCGGGCGTCGCGATCAGCAGCAGGAAGGCCCAGCACCAGCGTTTCGCCAGGCGCGGCAGACTAGCGTGTGGCGTGAGAGACATCAGCGGCATCCTCCTTGCGGGCGTCACGGAACAGAAAGCTGAGAATGATCAGAACCCCAATGGCACTCATCATCGAGGCGGGAATCCAGGTCAGCAGGCCGCCGAGGAGTTGGTCAGTCAGAGGATCCAGCGGCCAGGCGCGACCGCAAACCTCGTAGACATCGAAGATCACGTCGCGACTGAAGGTGATATAGGCGCCCAGGAGAATTTGCGGGGGGATCACCGCCAACAGGATGGCGACACGCTTGCCATAGCCGAGACCGCCTTGTTGCGGCGAGCGGCGATCCAGGATCAGCCACCAGAACAGCAACCCATCCAGCGCCATGCTCCAGTTCATCACCTGATAGAGATCAGCGCTGAGCATGGCGTCGAAGTGGATCTCGGGAATCAGCCAGAAATAGATCAGCCCGACGAACAGTAGGGGGGCGATCAGTGGATGCTGCAGAGTCCGATAAACAGGACGCAGCAGGCGCGCGGCCAGGCTCCACCCGGGGAAGGGTCTGATTCGAGTCGGCAAGCCGTCTGCCAGTACCGGCAAGGGGGCGGCCAGGGCGATCAGGAGGGGGCCGGCGTGATGCAGCACCAGGTGCTGGGCCCGATGGGTAAAGAACATGTACTGGGCGAGGTAGTCGTAATGAGTCTGGGTGACGCCATAGATGGTGGCGACACCCAGCAGGTAGGCCAGGATTCGGCCCGCGCCGGTGGCCTCGCCGCGCCGTCTGCGCTGCCGCAGGCCTCGCAGGTAGAGCACGATGGCCAGCAGGCAGCTCGCCGACCAGGTCAGTGAGAACTCCCACGGCAGCAGGTAGCCCAGAGCGACGTCGAGCTCGATAGCCCTTCCCTCCCCAGAATCGGCACGCCAATGGTGAGCTTAGGAGCCCGCCGCACCATGCGGCAAGGTGGGCCTATAAACGCAGGCAAAGCCAGAGCCCGCACCTCGGTGCCTGGTAGGCGAGGAAGGCCGAGCCCCAACGCACCGCCAGTGGCCATGCAGAGGGCGATAGACCTTGGATAAGCCACGACCGAGTCAGCTCACGAGACTGACAAGACTCGCCATGTCGTCGTCATGGCCTACGCAGCGCGATTTCTGCGTAGATACCCTTGTAGCCAGTGTCGTGCTTTCTATCCGGTTCCGGCGCCGGCTTGGGGTTCAGGGACACCATGCGACCGCTGGGGTCATCCAATAGGCCGCGAAGCTGTCCATCATCGAAGCTCAAGCCCTCGACACCGCGTTGGTTGAGGCGTGTGACGGTGTCTTCCAACGCGGACATGCTGTGCCCTTCTTCTTCCAGCGGCGGGAATGCCTGAACCAGCGGCTGCTCTTCCTCCCAGCCGATCTTGATGGGTTGGTTGACGATTTGGACCTGGGTGTTCGGTGGCACGCGGTCGAAAATCGACTCGATGTCCTCAGGGAACATGCGAATACAGCCACGGCTGGCACGCATGCCGATACCATCCGGCTGGTTGGTGCCATGAATCAAGTAACCGTCGAAACCCAGGATAATGGCATGATCCCCCAGTGGATTATCCGGACCCGGAGGCACCACGCTGGGCGCCTTCTCACCGCGTGCCCTGGCTTCACGCTGGACCGACTCGGGTGGGTACCAGGCAGGGTTCTCGATATTCATGGTGGTTTCGGTGACACCGAGGGGGGTACCGAAGCCTTCACGACCGATGCCGATGGGATAGGTCTCAACGCGTGGCGTTTCACCATCGTCAACCTCCGGATAGTAGTAGAGGCGCAGCTCGGCGATGTTGATGACGATCCCGGTGCGCTCAGCATCGGGCAGGATGAAGCGCCCGGGTATGGTCACCTCGGTACCCTCGCCGGGAATCCAGAGACTCACATCCGGATTGGCGCGCACAATCTCCCTGTACCCCAGGTTGTGTCGCCTGGCGATATCGAGCAGGGTATCTCCTCGATCATCCACAGTTATGCGGTAGGTGTCGCCGATCACATTGCCTTCCTCAGGCAGCGGATAGTGGCCGCGGGGCCACTCGTTCTCCTCTTCGGCCTGAGCAACGCTAATGAGTGCCAGCCAACCGACCAGCACCCCCACCACTGAGCGTGCTCGGAGCTGCCACCATGGACCTTTCCTCGCTGTACTAGAGTGACGTTCCGATAAAGCCATTATTCTCTCCCTTTTCGACTGGACTATTATCATCCAGACCGACGTGTGTTGAGTTTCCATCCAAGCAGCACCAGTAAGGCGGCCAACACCCAGGTCGGCCAGCTACCGGTACGTGTGAACGGTGTGTTCCCCACCATGGGCAGCGCCTCGCCGCGGAGGCTCGTCGCCAGGAACTGTGGTGCGCGGGCCGTGACACGGCCCTGAGTATCGACGATGGCGGTCACCCCGTTGCTGGTGGCGCGGATCAGATAGCGGCCGTTCTCCAGGGCGCGCAGGCGGGCCATCTGCAGATGCTGCAGGGGGCCGATGGAGCGTCCGAACCAGGTGTCGTTGGAGACCGTCAGCAGCAGCTCGGCGTCGCGCGCCTGCTCGGCCACCCGGTCGGCATAGATGATCTCGTAGCAGATGGCGTTACCGATGGTGGTTCCGGCGGCGCGCAGCGGTTCCTGATCGTCGGTGCCAGGCGTCATGGTGGGCATGGGCAGGTCGAAGAAGGCGATGGTGCCGGCGAGCAGGCTCTCCAACGGCAGGTACTCGCCGAAGGGCACCAGGCGCGCCTTACGGTACTTTCCCTCGGCGTTACCCAGGCCGATCACGCCGTTGTAGTAGTCGCCGCCGTCGCGCTGCAGGATGCCGGTGAGCAAGGCGGTGTCGGGGGCGAGGTTGGACTGCACCCGCTCCAGTATTGGCCGGGCCTCCTCCTCGAGCATCGGCAGGGCCGCCTCGGGCCAGACAACCAGGTCGAGGTCGTTGGACTGTGCAAGGGTCAACGCCGTATAGATACTGGCCGCCTCGCGCTGCCCCTCGGGAGTCCACTTGATCGCCTGATCCAGGTTGCCCTGCAGCAGGGCGACCCGCAGCGGCTCGCCGGCCGGGAAGGTCCACTGGGTCGGCAAGGCCATCGGGGCTAGCCAGAGAACAGCGATGGGCGCCGCGGCCCACCAGCGTCGTCTCAGCAGTTCCACGCCCAGGGTGCCGGTCAGGGCGGTGATCAGCGACAGCAGATAGACCCCGCCCACCGGGGCCCAGGCCGCCAGCGGCGAGTCTACCTGGGACGTGCCCAGCAGCAGCCAGGGAAACCCGGTAAACAGCCAGGTGCGCAGCCACTCGCTGAGTACCCAGATGCCGGCGAAGCTGAGGAAGGCCAGGCGTGGGCCCGTGACGCGGCGATAGAGCCAGAAGGGGACGGCGAAGAACAGCGCCAGGCTGGCCACGAACAGGCCGGTGAGGAAGAGCGCCAGGGGCGCCCCCGTATAGCCGTAGTTGTGGATCGCGACGAAGACCCAGGAGGCACCGGAGCCGAACAGGCCCACCCCATAGCACCAGCCGCGGAGGCCGGCCTGAGCGGGTGTCAGGACATGGATGCCGGAATAGACCAGTGCCACCGCCACCGGGCCCAGCCACCACAGCGCAAAGGGCGCGGCGCTGAGAGTGGTCAGTCCCCCGGCGGTCAGGGCCAGGAAACAGCCGAGGGCCGGAGAGATCCGGCCGGCAAGCGTCATGTACCGGACTAGCAGGTTCTCTGCATCCATGCCGTTACTCAGACGCTCTGGGGGAGGGACGCTCACGTAAGGCCGCAATCGCAAAGGCGATGACACCCAGGAACAGGGCGATATCCGCCAGGTTGAAGGCGGGCCAGTGCCACTCATGCCAGTAGACGTCCAGGTAGTCTACGACATACCCTCGTACCAGGCGGTCGATGCCATTGCCCAGCGCGCCACCCAGCATCAAGCTGTACCCCAGCGCCTCCAGACGGGGCCTGGGCCTGCACAGCAGGATCGTCAGGACAATAGTCACCATCCCCGTCAGGCCCAAGAAGAGATAGCGCTGCCAGCCGCCTGCATCGGCGAGGAAGCTGAAGGCCGCTCCCGTGTTCCACCAGTGGCCCCAATTGAAGAACGGGGCTAGCGGGATGGTCTGGCCATACGGCATCAGCGCCTGCACCAGCCCCTTGATGGCCTGGTCGGCCAGGCCGACCATAACGGCCAATGCCAACCAGTACCAGCGGCGCGGCACTGTCGGTATCCGCTCTGTCCTCATGACGTGGCTTCCTGGTAGCGCGGGCTTGCCGAGCCAGTCGTGGCATTATTGCCTGGCGAGAAGCGATAGCCCAGCAGCCGCATGGCGTTCAGGGTCACCAGCACGGTGGCGCCGGTATCCGCCATCACCGCGATCCACATGCCGGTGATGCCCAGCGCCGTGGTCACCAGGAAGATGGCCTTCAGGCCCAGCGCCAGGGCGACGTTGGTCTTGACGTTGCGCAGCGTGGCCCGGGACAGGGCGATCAGCTCGGCGATGCCGCCGACGCGGTTCTTGAGCAGCGCCGCATCCGCGGTTTCCAGTGCCACATCCGTGCCGCCGCCCATGGCGATGCCCACCTCTGCCGCGGCCAGCGCCGGCGCATCGTTGATACCGTCGCCCACCTTGCCGACTGGGCCTCGGCCGGCGGCCTGCCAGTCACGAACGCGCTGGGCCTTTTCCTCGGGCATCAGCTCGCCATGTGCCTCGATGCCCAGGCTGTCACCGATGGCCGCGACGGTACGCGCATTGTCACCGCTGAGCATCACCGCCTGCACGCCCAGGCGCGACAGCGCCGTCAGCCCCTCCCGGGCATCGTCGCGAGGTTCATCGCGCACGGCGATCAGGCCCAGCGGGCGCTCGCCTTCGACCAGCACGGCGAGAGTCTTGCCGGCGTGTTCCAGCTCGGCGATCCGAGCGGTCAGATCGTGATCGAGGGCGGCCTGCTCTGCCAGGTGGCGGGGGGTGATCAGGCTCAACTCACGCCCCTCGACCCGACCGGAGACCCCTCGGCCCGACAGGGCGCGGCTCTCACTCGCCAGTGGAAGGGAAAGGCCCAACTGCTCAGCGTGGGCGAGGATGGCCGTGGCGATGGGGTGGCTGGAGTCACGTTCCATCCCAGCCGCCAGCCTCAGGATCTCTTGCGTGCCCTGGCCAGTGGCCCAGTCCTCCACGTCGGTGACCTTGGGGGTGCCGGCGGTGAGGGTGCCGGTCTTGTCCAGCGCCACCGTCCGCAGCTTACCCAGCTGTTCGAGCACCGCGCCGCCCTTGATCAGCAGGCCCCGCCGGGCGCCCGCCGAGAGGCCGGCAGCGATCGCCGCGGGGGTTGAGATCACCAGAGCACAGGGACAGGCGATCAACAGCAGGGCCAGGGCGCGATAGATCGATTCCGACCAGGCCATGGTCGAGACCAGCGGCGGCACCACCGCCATCAGCAGGGCGAGCCCCACCACCGCCGGCATGTAGTAGCGAGCGAAGCGGTCGATGAAACGTGCCACCGGCGCCTTGGCGGCCTGGGCCTCCTCCACCAGGCGGATGACCCGTGCGATGGTGTTGTCCTCGGCGCCGCGGGTTACCTCCACCTCCAGGGCGGCATCGAGGTTGACCGTGCCGGCAAAGACGTCGTCCCCCGGCGCCCGCGTGCGGGGCACCGACTCCCCGTTGATCGGTGACTCATCCAGGTCGGATTCGCCGGTCAGAATACGTCCATCGCAGGGCACGCGGTCGCCCGGTCGCACCAGGACTCGCTGCCCAGGCGTGAGCGAGGCGGCCGAGACCTCACGGGTATCCCCATCCTCCATCAGCCTCGCCGTGGACGGCGTCAGGTCCGCCAGGGCCGAGATGCTGCGTCGCGCCCTCGACGCGGCCACCCCCTCCAGCAACTCGCCTACGGCGAACAGGAAGACCACCACCGCCGCTTCGGCGGCGGCATTGATGGCCAGGGCCCCCAAGGCGGCGATGCTCATCAGCATCTCGATGGTGAAGGGGTTGCGCATCTTCAGCGCACCCCAGGCGCCTTGTGCAATGGGCACCAACCCCACCAGGGTGGCCGCTACGAAGGGCCAGTTGCCTAGGCTAGGCCAGACCAGGCGGAGAACGAAGGCCAGAGCCAGCAGCCCCCCCGTGACGAGCACCAAGCGTCCCTTGGCGGTCTGCCACCAAGAGGCCGGAGCGGCATCCGCCTCATCTCCCTCATCATCGGTGGCAAGCTGGTAGCCGAGCTCGTTAAGGATCCGCTCGATCGCCTCATGAGAAGGCGTCGTATCCTGTTGAGGGTGAATCCTCACCGATCCGGTGACCGAACTGGCCGACACCTCCCCGATGCCCTCCAGGCGGCCCAGAGCGGCCTCTACCTTGCGCTCGCAGCCGCCGCAGTCCATGCCTTCCACCTGCAGTGTCAGCGTCGACGGGATGGTGCCTTGCGTTGGTTCGGTCATGGCGCTGCCTCTCCGAATGTCTTAATCTTGTCCGGAAGCATAATCCCTGTAGCAACTACAGGTTCAAGTCATGCAAGAGGAGCATCAGGATGCCGGAGATTAGCCATGCCA
The DNA here is from genome assembly GCF_030733595.1 of Halomonas sp. MMSF_3323. Lineage (NCBI taxonomy): Bacteria > Pseudomonadati > Pseudomonadota > Gammaproteobacteria > Oceanospirillales > Halomonadaceae > Halomonas > Halomonas sp. MMSF_3323. Next base: position 42,201 of record NZ_JASHIT010000011.1, read on the forward strand.
TCGGTATCGGGGAGTTGGCTCGCCGTACCGGCTGCCAGCCTGAAACGGTGCGTTACTATGAGCGCATCGAGCTGCTGGAAAACACCTTACGGACTGAAGGGGGTCAGCGTCGCTACGACGAGCGCGCCGTCAGACGGCTGACCTTCATTCGCCATGCCCGGGACTTCGGCTTCTCGGTGGATGCGGTACGTGAGCTACTGGCGATGTCCGACCAGCCCGACATGTCCTGTCAGGAGGTCGATGCCGTTGCCAAGCATCACCTGGAGGAAGTGGAGACACGTCTGCAGCGGCTCTCGGCACTGCGTGACGAGCTCAGGCGGATGGTGAGCCAGTGTGATGGGGGGAAAGTCGAAAGCTGCCGGATCATCGAGGTGCTGAGTGATCACCAGCTGTGTATCAGTGAGACAGCCCACAAAGGCGCTCACGACTTTGGGTAACCTCCTGCGCGTCCCAGCGTGCCCTAGTTGAGACATTCAGGAGCAGCATGATCACCATGCTCCATTGAGACTCCCAGGGTCGCCTTGTTCTGGTGACCGCTGCGATGGTCTCGGGAGTGATCTCATGGCCAATGACATACACCATCACGCCGGCGGTGAGGCTGCCTAAAAACCCAGCGTGACTGTCGAGATACCTTCCATAACCCCTTCCCGGGTGAAGCGATTGCCGCTGAGGCGGTAGGGTCTCATGACGATAGGCAGATCGTGCCCACCGAGGCGGGTTGCATCGCAACCCCGCCTGGTGGCTTATCGATTGTCCAATGCGGCCAGATCGGGAGCAGCGGACGTTCCAATGTTTTTTTGCAGACGTGTCCGAGCCTCGAAAAGTGCGCTGCGATACTCCTGGCGTGTGGGTGACTCACTCAGAAGGATGAGTTGCCCTTCCTCGAGAGGATCCACGGGGCGGTCATCCACTCTCACCTCGTAGTGCAGGTTGGGCCCCGTGGCGAGTCCGGAGGCCCCTACCTCACCCAGTTTTTCGCCGGCCTTGATGGAGTCCCCGACCGCCAGCCTGGCGACGAACCGGCTGAGGTGCGTATAGCGACTGATGGTGCCCGTCTCGTGCTCTATCTCGACGACACGACCATAACCTCCCCGGCGACCGATGAAGGAAATGCGCCCCCGTGCGGTGGCCATGACCGGGGTGCCGCGAGGCGCGGCAAGATCGATACCGTCATGACGTCGGACCTCTCCGGATACGGGATGGCGCCGGTTGCCGAAGGGAGATGTCAGGCGTGCGCCGAGAACCGGAATCTGCAAGGAGTCCAAGAGGCTACCATTTTTAAATAGCATCACGGTGGTTCTCTGGTCCGCCGGCCACAGCACCTCCAGCCGCTCCCCCTGGTCAACCAACCTCATATAGGTCAGACGGGGAGGCCCGACTCGAGTGCCATCCTCACGGCGATCTTCTTCCCACAGTAATTGCAGGCGCTCGCCCCCCGCGATATCACGGCGTGTGTCCATGAGTCCGCCCAGCAGCATGTCAAGCTCTGCTGCGAAACGCCTGGGTATCTCCTCAGCCTCCAAGGCGGCATAGAGTGACGTCTTGACATCTACTTCACGACCCAAGGTCAGGGTGTCGAGGCGAGGCTGGACAATGCGCGTCGACGGACGCTCACCCAGGGTGACGACGTACTGAATACCCGAGTCACGCTCGATGGCCACCGACACCGGCTGTCCCGTCGCCATAGAGGTGAAAGTGATACGATCTCCGGGCAGCAATCGTCTCGGGTCGAACCTGTTCGCCAGCGAGGTCGCCGCTTGGGTGCGCATCTCGGCATCCACGCCAAGCTGCTGCAGCAGTGCGTCCAGGGTATCCCCTGGTGCCACAGTGAGCTCTTGGGCGACGCGACCTTGTGCCCTGGCCGATACCGGCTTGGCCGGTGATAATCCGGCACGCTCTTGCCAACGGGCTTCAGCCAACACGGGGCTCAGGACCATCAGTCCCGCTAGCAACCAGCGTCGTGTCATGATGCATCCCCTTCGCCGGAGACCTCGGCTACCTCACGGTTAACGGCGTCGACCAGCTCCTGCATGCCGAAGGGGTCCAACAGCTCGCCATTGACGAAGAAGGTCGGCGTCTTGCTGATCTGGTTGGCCTCGACGTCAGCCTTGTCCTGGTCGAAGACCGCCTGTACCTCTGGTGAATTGAGCTGCTCTTCGGCTGTGGCTCTGTTCAGTCCGGCCTCGCTGGCGATCTCCATGATCGCTTCCTCATCGACACTGCCATGAGCCGCCCACTGGCTCTGCCGAGCCAGCAGCGCCTCCAGCACCGGTTGGAAGGCATCCTGGCGCCTGGCCACTTCGAGCACGCGAATGGCGGTTTCGGATACGTCTCCGTGGAAGGGGGTGTAGCGCACCACCAGCCGCACCTTCTCGGGGTAGGCTTCCAGGATGCGTTTGGTCAGCGGATAGAAGGCACGGCAGGCCTCACAGGCCGGGTCGAAGAACTCCACGACCGTCACCGGTGCCTCTTCCGATCCTAGGACCGGCGAGTGCGCGCGCACCAGCGAATTCTCGGCCTGTGCACCCTCTCGGCTCGCCGTCTCGGCGCCCATGCCCAACAACGAGGGCCTCGACACGATCACGATGATGGCCGTCAGCATCAACGCTCCGGCCAGGACAAACGTCGCCTTTTTGTACATTTTTCTCTCAATTTCAAAGAGTTAGGTTTAAAAAAGCTCAGGATACTGCTGAGTGGAGCTCAGCCGCTGTTGGGTGCCTAAGTCGGCGAATAGTGGCGTGTTATCCATGCCCATAAAGGTTGGCATCCTGATGTGCATAATCAATATGCTCGAATTCCAAGCTGGAGTGGCCAATGCCAAAGCGCGCTTTCAGCTGAGCTTTGATATCCGCCTTGATCGCCTCGAGCTGCTGCCAGCCGGCTTCCGTCGTCACCACGTGGCAGTCAAGCGCGGCGGTATTCTCCTGCATTTGCCATAGGTGAACATGATGCACATCCTCAACCCCTTCGACGCTGCGCAGGAGATCAATGACGGATTGACCATCGACATCGGGTGGCGAGCCCAGCATCAGTGTCCGGATAGGGGTACCTATCTCCGTAAAGGCAAGATAGAGAATATAGAGTGCAATACCGATCGTAATCGCGGGGTCTACCCAACGCATGTCATACAGCAGAATCAGTGAGCCCCCGATGATCACGGCGATGGACGCAAAGGCATCAGACAGGTTGTGCAGGAAGAGGGCGCGGATATTGACGCTATGTTTTTGCATCGACCAGGTGAGCAAGGCCGTTAGCGCATCGACAAGAAGAGCGACAATGCCAATGATAACGACTATCCAGCCCTGAATCTCTGGCGGGTTGATCATGCGCATGAAGCCTTCGTAAATTAGATAAATGCCAACGATAATGAGGGTGGTGTAGTTGATCAGCGCTGCGACAACCTCGATTCGGCCATAGCCAAACGTCATCTGTGAGTCGGGCGGTCGTCTCGCGATCTTGCGGGCAGCAAACGCAATGACAAGCGCAGCCATGTCGGAAAAATTGTGCAGCGCATCCGCGATCAGCGAGAGGCTTCCCGCCAGAATGCCCCCAACGATCTGGGCAAGGGTCAATATCCCGTTGGCCCAGATGGCGATACTCACCCGACGGTCACCAGAGGTGGGGGCAAGATGGGGATGATCGTGATGATGTCCCATGCGTCATCCTTGTGGTGTCACCTGATGACCCAGCAGTATAAAACCTATAGCAACTCAAGCTTCAAGCCCGAACTCTGTTGAAGGCCGAGCCGGGGTTAGGAGTACGGAACTTTGCATAGTGGGCACTGTACCAAGTTGGCTACCATGTTCCATGCCCCCGGAAGGAGCCCATTGTGATACCCAAGCCTTACTCGCACGCCTGGCTGATGAGCTTAGCTTTACTGCTGATGGTGGCAACGCCAGCCCTCGCCGAGCCACAGCTGCCGGACTTCACGGAACTGGTCGACGAGGCCGCGCCGGCCGTGGTCAACATCTCCACCTCCCGCAAGGTCGAGAGGTCCATGACGTCCTCACGGCAATTTGGGGGGCAGGAGGTGCCGGAGATCTTCCGTGACTTCTTCGACGACCGCTTCCCGATGCCACCTGGCGGTGCGCCCAATCGCAATGAAGAGCCGCGTCGGTCACTGGGGTCGGGCTTCATCTTCGATCAAGACGGCTACATCATGACCAACGCGCACGTGGTCAAGGAGGCCGACAAGATTCTGGTGCGCCTCAACGACCGTCGCGAACTCTCGGCCGAGCTGGTGGGGGCCGACGAGAAGACCGATGTGGCGGTCCTCAAGGTCGAGGCGGATAACCTACCCACCCTGCAACTGGGCAACTCCGACAACCTCCAGGTCGGCCAGTGGGTCGCCGCCATAGGCTCACCCTTCGGCTTCGACCACTCGGTGACGTCCGGGATCATCAGTGCCATCAACCGCACCCTGCCCCAAGACGTCTACGTTCCCTTCATCCAGACCGATGTGGCGATCAACCCGGGCAACTCGGGCGGACCACTGTTTAACCTCGACGGTGAGGTCGTGGGCATTAATTCCCAGATCCTGACCCGTAGTGGAGGCTACATGGGCCTCTCCTTCGCCATTCCCATTGATGTGGCACTGGATGTGGCCAACCAGCTCCGTGAAGAGGGGTACGTGAGCCGCGGCTGGCTGGGCGTCAGCATCCAGCCGGTATCCAAGGACCTGGCGGAGTCCTTCGGCATGGAGCAGGCCGAGGGTGCCTTGATTGCCCAGGTCGAGCCCGGCAGCCCTGGGACAGAAGGCGGCCTCAAGGCCGGTGATGTCATCCTTGAGGTGAACGGCCAGGAAGTGGACCACTCCACCACGCTGCCGCGCCTGATCGGTGAGACGGCCCCCGGCGAAGACGTTGATCTCTCCGTGTTGCGCGATGGTCAGCAGGAGACCATCACGGTGGAAGTTGGCGAGTGGCCGGATGCCGGCCCCGGTCAATCCGATGGCGACCCGGTTCGACTGGGCATCGCGGTTCAGCCGTTGAACGACATGGAGAAGCGTCGGCTTGGCATCGATCACGGGGTGCGCATCGTCAAGGTGGCCCCCGCCGGACATGCCGCTGCCGTCGGCATTCGCCCCGGCGATGTGCTGGTCAGACTGGGCCAGCAGCCGGTAGAGAGTCCGGAACAGCTGAAGGAGATGCTGACCCGCCTGCCAGATGATCAAGCGGTGCCTGTTCTGCTCAACCGCGAAGGCCGCACCTACTTCGTGGCCCTGCGAGTGGGCAATGGTGACTAACCGCGACTGAGTAGCGTTCAATACATCAGCACAGCGGCGCCCTGGCGAACAGGATCGCTGGGGCGTTTCTTCAGACTCTCGTACATTCTAGGCTCTGTCCGAAAAGTCGGCGAGCGAAGGTTAGACAAGGCAAAAATCGGTGAGACAGCGCAGCTTACGGGGTGTAAATGAGCATGTTGATCCGATTTTTAACGCCGTATTACCGAGCGTAGGCACTTTTCAGACAAGCCCTAATGCACGGCTGGGGGGGGTATCCGGATTTAATGGTTGATGCGTCAACCTACTGTTGGTGCATGCTTCCCTCGCTAATTCCAGCAAGAACCCCACACGCCTCAACTTCCCGGCCATCGTTGCAACTCGCTCTCAGTGAAACGAGTTGTTTCTCAAGCGCCTGTAGAGCGGTTATCTGCGAGCGCACGTGAGAGATGTGATCATCGAGCAAAGCGTTCACGGCGGCACAAGGTTGGTGAGGGTCGTCCTGATACCTCTGTAGCTCGTGAATCTCTGCTAGCGACAGGTCCAGGATTCTGCAGCGACAAATGAAAGCCAGCCGCTCACCATGTTCCTCGGTATAGACACGGTAACCGTTCTCCTGCCGTTCAGGCGACGGTAACAGGCCCTGTCGTTCATAGAAGCGGATCGTCTGTGTATCGACCCCTACCAACTCTGCCAACTGACCAATACGCACCAAGCTCCTCCTCAACGGATTCTCTCCGCTCTGTTGACCTTATAGTGACTATATGGTTTTAAATGATAGCCCGATAATATTCAAGTGGAGTCGTATCATGAGCAAAACCTGTGGAGCCCCCTGTGACGGCGATGCGACGCCCATAGCGGATACCGATATGCGTCGCTCCTCCGAAGCATCGGGGAAATGGGTCAGCGTTTATGCCGTGCCGAAGATGGACTGTCCATCGGAAGAGCGAATGATTCGCCTTGCCCTGAACGGCTTTGAGGAGATTCGGGTGCTGTCCTTCGACTTGTCGAACCGCCGATTAGAGGTCGTGCATGACGGCGAGGTCGAGCCCATCACCGCAAAACTGACAACCTTGGGGCTAGGAGCCTCGCTTCAGGAAACGGCCGCTGCCGATCCTGAGTCGATCAAGGCGGTCGGTGACACGTCGGCCTCTGCCGCGCAGGAGTCCGGCACCCTGCGTTGGTTGCTCGGTATCAATGCGGTCCTGTTCGTGGTGGAAATGACGGCCGGCCTGATCGCGCACTCCACCGGCCTGATTGGAGAATCCCTGGACAATTTTGCCGATGCGGCCGTGTACGGGCTCGCCCTGTATGCGGTTGGGCATAGCGTAAAAATGCAGGTGCGTGCCGCGCATCTTGCAGGTGTGCTCCAACTGATTCTGGCGGTTGGCGTACTCGCAGAGGTGGTCAGGCGCTTTGTATTCGGTAGCGAGCCTGAATCGCTGATGATGATGGCTATCGCATTCGTCGCATTGATTGCCAATACCAGTTGTCTGCTGCTGATATCCAAACATCGAGAGGGCGGGGCGCACATGAAGGCAAGCTGGATATTCTCGGCCAATGACGTGGTGATCAACCTGGGGGTCATCACCGCCGGCGCCTTGGTCGCGTGGACCGGAACCAATTATCCGGATCTGATTATCGGCACCATCGCGGGGGTCATTGTGCTCAACGGTGCCAGGCGCATTCTGGCGCTCAAGGGTTAAATAATGTCTATTAATAGCTATTCAGTGGCCTGCTGAGCCAGTTCACCTAGCAAAGTCACCTCAAGCACGACGCCAGTGTTGCGAAGACACTCTGGAGCCTGGTGGCCTCCCTCGCCACGGGCAATGGCGCGCGTCCGATCTGGACGCCTTTCGTCAGGATCCGGTCACGGCGAAGCTGCTGGGCATCGAGACCGTGCCGGCGAGAGGCCGCCTCGGCAAATACCTGGTACGCATGGGGGCGGTCCACCTCGACGCGCTCCAGAGCATCGCTCGCTACTGGGCAAGGCACTTGGCGCCGCCGATCCTGGACTATCAGGTCAAGACCCTGAGCTATGTGCCAGTGTTCGTGGATGGCACCGCCATCGAAGTGGATGGCCAGTTGTTCGGGGAATCGCCTCATTACACGCGAGCTTGATCAGCGGGGAACAGCAGCCCCCCAGAAATTGAAGCCAGCGAACCTCGGGACCTTCGAAAGATAGCCCGTCTCCATCCGCTGGATACCGAAGCCTGCGTGCCCGATAAGCTCGGGTATGTCGCGGTTGAGATGGCAGCCCCCCGCCACTCTGCGCCACAGGGGATTGATACGGCGCTGCCACTGGCGTACGGCTTCGTCGGGCGCCGTGCCGTGTTCGCAGAACAGCAGTTGGCCACCCGGCTTGAGCACGCGACGCATCTGCTCCAACGCCCGGTGCCAGTCCGGAATCGTGCACAGGGTGTAGGTGAGCACTACGGTATCGACACTGTTGTCGTCGAGAGGGACCTCCTCGCCCGGCAGGTCCAGCCAGCGCACCTCGAACTGTGCGCTGGCGACGTTGTGGCGGGCCTTGCGTCGCATGCCTTCGGAAGGCTCGAGCCCCCAGACCAGCTCGACCCGGTCCGGATCGTAGTGGGGAATATTGAGCCCGGACCCCATACCCACCTCCAGAACACGGCCCCGGGCTTGCGGCACCACGGCCGCCCGCTGACGATCGACCACCGTGTTGCCACACGCCAGGTGGAGGAAATGCGGCAGAACACGATTCTCGTAGAAGGACATCTGTATCGTCATCCCGTGTGGTTGCCAGGTGATCGAAATACGGTGTGATCGAAACCAGACCGGTTCGTTATGCCACCACCTTGAAGTAGCGCATCATACCGGCATCCTCATGCTCCATGGTGTGGCAGTGGTACATGTAGAACCCCTCGAAGTCCTTGAAGGTCAGAGCGATGCGCACCCGTTCCTCCGGGAACACCAGCACCGTGTCATGCAATCCCGCGTCGATGATCCCATCGTGCAGGTCCGTCTTGCCGCCCGCCGATATCCGCTCCTGAACCAGGAATTGCAGTCCATGAACGTGCATGGGGTGCGGCATCATGGTGTTGTTGACGAACTCCCAGATCTCCGTCTGCGCCAGCCGGACGATCTCGTCATCTGCCACCGTCGCGCCCTCCATCTGCCGGCCGTTGATCGTGAACCCCTGCATCATGCGCATGCCCAGCTCGAAGCGGCGTACTGGCGTATCGGCCTGAACCGGGGAGGCCGGCAGGTCTTGAGCCAAGCGTTCCGGCAGGGTTTCCGCATCGTTCGCCCGTGCGACGACGGCGAAGGTAACTAGCGAGAGCCGCTCGCTTCCCATCATGTCGCGCATCATGCCTCGATCCATCATCTCGCCCATTCGATCACCCATCATCCCTCGATCCATCATGCCGCCCATTCGATCGCCCATCATGCCCCGGTCCATCATGTCGCCCATTCGCTCGCCCATCATGCCGAGTTGGTACTCCTCGCTCACCAGCTGTACGGACTCTCCCGGCTCGGTGTCGCCAAAATCGACCCACAGATCGATCCGTTGGGCCGGCGCCAGTGTGACCGAGCGGCGCCGCTCGGGCTTGGCGAGCAGGCCACCGTCGGTGCCGATGACGGTCACCGCCCGGCCATCGCTCCAGGCCAGCTTGTAGATGCGCGAGTTGGAGCCGTTGAGCAGGCGCAATCGATATGGCTGCGTGGACACCTCGCGTCGCGCGTCCGGGTGGCCGTTCACCAGTACCCGCTCCCCGCGAAAGCCCTGCATGCGGGTCATCATCGCCCCCATGCCACCATCGTCGATGTACTGAAGCTCATTGCCATTGCTAAAGGTGCGATCCTGCAGGATGAGGACCAGTTCCCGCTCTCCGTCGGGGAGCTCCAAGGCACGCTCGGCGTCGTCGTTGATGATCAGTGGACCGGCAAGGCCGGCGTAACTCTGAAAGCCAACCCGGCCACCATCGGGGCCGTGAGGATGGGGGTGGTACCAGTACAGACCGGCACGATCCACGACATCGAAGGCGACCGCCATGCTCGTCGCTGGCGCGATCGGCAGGCGCGGTTGACCATCCACGTCCGGTGGTACGTGCAGACCATGCCAATGCACGGTGGTGTCTTCGGGGAGATCGTTGTCGATGCGTACCCGCAAGCGCTGACCACGACGCAGGCGAATCAATGGCCCCGTATAACTCTCACCCACGGGCGTCAGGGTATCTTCAGGCCCGACGATTCGCTCGGCCGTGTAGCGCCAGACGTCGCTCGGCGCACCGGGCAGGATAGCCACCTTGTCGGGACGGGCTCGCACACGCAGGTCGACGTCGAAGGGCCCCTCCATGGCCGTTGACGCGGACGCCGCCCGCAGAGCGGGGCGATATCTCCCGGTCCATACCCCGGCCCCCACCAGAGTCGACAACGCCGCCACACCGCCGATGCGGCGCAATACGCTACGTCGCTGCAGGTCGACATAAGCCATGATGCTCCCCCTCCTCTATGGTTGTCGGCGGCCCCGGCTCATAGCTTGGCGGCGCGTAGCCGCAGTGCGTTGGCGATGACCGAGACCGAGCTCAGGCTCATCGCGGCGGCGGCGTAGATGGGACTGAGCAGCCAGCCGGTGAACGGAAACAGCGCCCCGGCGGCCAGAGGCACCCCCAGGCTGTTGTAGACGAAGGCGAAAAACAGGTTCTGGCGGATATTGCGCATCACCCGGCGACTGAGATGCCGGGAGCGAACAATGCCGGAGAGATCCCCTCTCACCAGAGTCACCCCCGCGCTCTGGATGGCGACATCGGTCCCCGTGCCCATGGCGATACCGAGGTCAGCCTCGGCCAGGGCGGGGGCGTCATTGACGCCGTCGCCGGCCATGGCGACCACGCGCCCGGCCTCGCGATGCTCGCGCACGATACGCCCTTTATCTTCCGGCAGTACGTCCGCTTCAATTTAGTCGATACCAAGTTGGCGCGCCACGGCTTCGGCGGTGGTACGGTTGTCGCCGGTGAGCATAACCAGGCGCAGGCCATCCTCTTTGAGCGTCCGGATCGCCTGTGCGGTGGTTTCCTTGATCGGGTCCGCGACACCGATGAGTCCCATGACCTGATCATCGGCCACCAGGAACATCACGGTTTGCCCTTCGGCTTGCAGCGTCTCGGCACGCTGCGTCCATTCCCGCGCCTCCACACCACGTGTTTCGAGCAGCCGGGCATTGCCAAGCGCAAGCTCGCGTCCTTCGACCCGACCGGTGACCCCCATGCCGGTCACCGCCTCGAAATCGCTGGCATCGCTCAGCTCGACATGATGCTCTTGCGCAGCACTGACAATGGCCTCGGCCAACGGATGTTCGCTGCCTCGCTCGAGGCTGCCGGCAAGTTGCAGCAACTGCGCTTCATCACTGCCGGAAACGGGCTTGAGGGATACGACCCGGGGTTTACCCTCTGTGAGGGTGCCGGTCTTGTCGACGACCAGGGTGTCGACTTTCTCGAAACGTTCCAGTGCCTCGGCATTCTTGATCAACACGCCCGCCCGGGCCCCGCGACCGACCCCAACCTGGATCGACATCGGCGTCGCCAAGCCGAGCGCACAGGGACACGCGATGATCAGCACCGATACCGCGGCGATCACCGCGTAGGCCATCGCCGGCGGTGGCCCCCAGATCCCTCAGGCAATAAATGCCAGGATCGCCACGATAACCACCGCGGGGACGAAATAGCCGGCGACCACATCGGCAAGCCGCTGAACGGGCGGCTGCGAACGCTGCGCTTCGGCCACCATTTCCGCGATCTGCGAAAGCACCGTGTCCTCGCCGACCTTGTCGGCGCGCATGACGAAGCTGCCCTGACCACTCACGGTGCCGCCGATGACCGTGTCGCCCTCGCGCTTCTCGACGGGAAGGGACTCCCCGGTCACCATCGACTCGTCCAGCGTGCTGTGGCCTTCGAGCACCTCGCCATCGACCGGCACCTTGTCACCGGGGCGTACCCGTAGACGGTCACCGGTACACAGCTCGTCGAGCGAGACCTCCTCGTCATTGCCCTCGGCATCGATGCGTCGTGCGGTCGGCGGCGCGAGATCGAGGATCGCGCGCAGCGCACTGCCGGTCTTCTCGCGGGCGCGGGCCTCGATCACTTGACCGAGCAGGATCAGCACGACGATCACCGCCGCCGCCTCGAAATACACGCCGACCGAGCCATCGGCGTCACGGAAAGTGGCCGGGAATATCCCAGGGGCGAGCGTGGCGACGACACTGTAGCCATAGGCCGCCCCCACACCGAGGGCGATCAGCGTGAACATGCTGAGGTTGCGTGTGACGAGGGACTTCCAGCCACGCAGGAAGAATGGCCATCCGGCCCATAGCACCACGGGCGTGGCAAAGATCAGTTCGATCCAGTGACCACTGCCGGCGGGCAGCACCTCATCCACCCAAGGGCCGATACCGGGCAGCACGCTGCCCATGGCGACGAACAACACCGGCAGCGTCAGCAGGCCGCCCACCCAGAAGCGTCGGAACATCTCGAGAAACTCGAAGCTGCGTTCCTCTCCGGAAACGCGGGTGAGCTCGAGTGCCATGCCACACTTGGGGCAGTCGCCGGGCTCATCCTGCCGCACCTCCGGATGCATGGGGCAGGTATACTGGACCCTCGACGACGGTTGCGGCTTGACGGGTTCCAGCGCCATGCCGCACTTGGGACACTCCCCCGGCTCCTCGCTCTCTACGCCAGAACACATGGGGCAGAAATAATTGGCCTTGCCACTGGGCTTCGACGCAGCCGCCGAGGTGGCGGCAAGCACGGCGCCTGGATCCTCGCGAAAGTGCTCGGCGCACTGCTTGCTACAGAAATAGTAACGCTCACCGCGATGCTCGACGCTCTCCGTCGAGGCGGGATCGACGCTCATGCCACAAACGGGGTCTTTTTCCATGAAGAACCCTCCATTGTACAAAAGGTTTCTGTTGCGTGGTCGGTGGCGTTTCTCCTCGCTGATATGAACAGGTTACACCTTGCCACCGCCGCCGACCCGACTATCCCAGTGTCGCCAGCGAGGGAAACCAGTCGACCATGATGCTGGAAAGCCGCGTCATGGTGCCCGAGACGATGGCGATGCCCATCAGGATAACGATCGTGCCGGCGACTGGGCGAGCATAGGCGCTCCACCTACCCAGACTTTGCCGATGCAGGGCGAATCGATTGATCAGCAGGGTGCTGGCGAGAAAAGGCAGCGCCAGGCCCGCCGAGTAGGCGCTGAGATAGAGCATGCCGGCCTGGGCACTGGCGGCGCTGGAGGTGGCCATCAGGATGGCGCCCAGGATGGGGCCGATACAGGGCGTCCAGCCGATGGCGAAGGAGATCCCGAACACCGTCGCCGACAGCGGGGAGCCACCCTGGACGTTCGGTGTGAACTGAAGGGTGCGCTGGAACAGCGGCAACCGGAACACACCGGTCATGAACAGGCCCAGCACGATCACCGCCGAGCCGGCGACCCAGTTGAATTCCTGGCGATACCCCCGCATCAGCTGGCCGATACCACTGGCGCCGAGTCCCAACAGGATGAACACGACGCTGAAGCCGAAGACGAAGAAGGCACTGAGGATCAATGCCTCCAGGCGTCTATCGGCCTTGCCGGCACTCCCGCCCGTGACCACCGACAGGTAGGCCGGCAACAGCGGCAAGGTGCAGGGCGAGAAGAAGGAAACCAACCCGCCGGCGAAGGCGCCAATCAGACCGATAGAAGAGAGAGATTCCAAGGCGTTACGCTTCCTGGGGGGGGCAAGGTGCTGGGCGCGAAGCAGCCTGGGGCCGGCCGCCTACTTCGGACATGGTTAGGCAGAGAATTCTAAGGGTTGCGCCTACCTCAAAGTCATCCATGAGTTAATGCCTTTTGATATAACGTAAAAGAATAGACTCCTTTCCTCGAAAGCCCTTGACCTTAAAGTTGACTTAAAGGTTATCGTGCGTAGTGCATCATCCGACACTTACCATAGATAAGGATAGTGAGATGACCCTACAGCTAGGGGAGATAGCTCCCGATTTCACGATCGAATCCACCGAAGGCACGCTTGGCTTTCATCAGTGGCTGGGCAAGGACTGGGCCGTACTGTTCTCGCACCCCGCCGATTATACGCCAGTCTGTACCACGGAACTTGGCGCGTTTGCCAGGCGAAAGGACGAGTTCGCCGCGCGTGGCGTCAAGCTGGTGGGAGTATCGGTCGACCCCCTCGCTTCTCACCACGACTGGGCGAAGGATATCGAGCAGACCCAGGGCGCGGCCCTGAACTATCCCCTACTGGCGGACGAAGACCAGGTGGTGGCGACGCTGTATGGAATGATCCACCCGAAAGCCGACCCCAAGGTGACGGTGCGTACCGTCTTCATTATCGATTCCGACAAGAAAATTCGCCTGACCTTGACCTATCCGCCCAGCACCGGGCGCAACGTCGACGAAATCCTGCGGGTCATCGACTCGCTTCAGCTAACCGACAAGCACAAGGTTGCAACGCCCGTCGACTGGCAAACCGGTGACGATGTCATCATCTTACCATCGCTCACGGATGACGACGCCAGACAACACTTCCCCGACGGCTGGGATGCCAAGACACCCTATCTGCGGGTCGTGCGCCAACCGGACTAGTCGAAGTCACGACTCGTGACTCAGGCTGCCCGGCCCAGTCGGGCGGCTAGAAGCTCCGATTCACAGTACGAGAGGTGAAGCCATGCAAACCCTCAGTATCGGTGAGCTTGCCGAACGTAGTGGGATCGCCAGTCAGGCGATCCGATATTACGAGAAAGAGAAGCTCATGCCCGCCCCCCCACGGACGGAAGCCAACTATCGGCGTTATCCCCTGGATGCCGTGGCCCGGTTGCAATTCATCGTCCATGCCAAGCAGTGGGGCTTTACGCTCGACGAGATCCGTGAGCTGTTGATCCTCCAGGATGCCAACGGCGACCGGGCACAGGCCAAGCGCATCGCCGGCGAGAAGCTGCACAAGATTCGCGAGCAGATCAAGCATCTCTCGCAAATCGAGGCTGTGCTGTCCAAAACGCTTGAAGAATGTACAGGCGAAGGACCGATGCAGGAAGGCTGCCCCATCGTCGACGCCATCGCCGATAGGGACGAATGAGCGGCCTCGTCGCTTCTGGCAGTGTAACGCAGGAGTCCCGAAGCGCGCACGCTGGGCTGATGAAGAACCAAGTTGGGGGAGACCGCAATGGCGGAAAACGTCGATATCGAGATTCGGGGCATGTCCTGTGCGTCCTGCGTCGGACGGGTTGAGCGGGCCCTCGGCCAGCAGCCGGGCGTGATTAACGCTCAGGTGAACCTGGCCACACAGAAGGCGGCGATCCAGATAGAGGGAGGCTCCACGACGGCCAGCCTGCTCGACGCTATCGTAACGGCGGGCTATCAGCCGGTGGTGGAGAGCCTCGAGATTCCCGTCGCCGGCATGAGCTGCGGATCCTGCGTCTCGCGGATAGAACGAGCGCTCGGCAAGCTGCCCGGCATGGTGGAGGTGAGTGTCAATCTCGCCACCCAGAAGGCCTTCGTCCGTTTCCTGCCGGGGACCGTATCGCTGGCACGCATTCAGCATGCCATCCGCGAGGCGGGCTATGAACCGCAGGAAACCGAGTCGCAGCAGCAGGCGGACGACGAGGATCGCGAGGGACGACAGCTTCTCCACCGGGTCATTCTCGCGGCAGTGCTCACCATCCCGGTGGTCATCATCGCCATGGGAAAAGTGATTCCCGACTTTGATGCGCTCTTGGCGAGTCTGATGCCGCATCGCGGCTGGATGGGCGTCGAGTGGCTGCTGACCACGCCCGTGCAGTTCTATGCCGGGGCGCGCTTCTATCGCGGTGGTTATGCCGAACTTCGACATCTCAACCCGGGCATGAACAGTCTGGTCATGATCGGCTCGAGCGCCGCCTACTTCTATTCGGTCGCCGCTCTGCTGGTACCCGGCTTTTTCCCGGCTGATACCGCCGTGAGCTACTTCGAGGCGGCGGCGGTGATCGTGACGCTGATCCTGTTGGGACGCTACTTCGAGCACATCGCCAAAGGCCGTACCTCCGAGGCGATCAAGAAGCTCCTGCAGTTGCAGGCGAAAACCGCCCGCGTCATCCGCGATGGCGAAGCGGTC
The DNA here is from genome assembly GCF_030733595.1 of Halomonas sp. MMSF_3323. NCBI lineage: Bacteria > Pseudomonadati > Pseudomonadota > Gammaproteobacteria > Oceanospirillales > Halomonadaceae > Halomonas > Halomonas sp. MMSF_3323. The sequence goes on from NZ_JASHIT010000011.1 coordinate 57,533, forward strand.
GAGGTGCCGATCGAGGCCGTCGTGCCCGGCGATCGCATCCTGGCCCGCCCGGGCGAGCGTATCCCGGTGGATGGCATCGTTGAAGAAGGCCATTCCTTCGTCGACGAGTCGATGATCAGTGGCGAACCGGTACCGGTTGCCAAGCAGCAGGATGCCGAAGTCGTCGGCGGCACCATCAACAAGAACGGCGCGCTTACCTTCCGCGCCACTCGGGTCGGTGCCGACACCGTGCTGTCACAGATCGTCAAGATGGTGGAAGCGGCACAGGCCGAGAAACCCCCGATCCAGCAGTTGGCCGACAAGATCGCCGGTGTCTTCGTGCCCGTGGTCATCGCCATCGCCCTGATCACCTTCGGGGTGTGGTTCGCCGTCGGGCCGGCCCCGGCGCTGTCCTTCGCCTTCGTCACCACGGTGAGTGTGCTGCTGATCGCCTGCCCCTGCGCGATGGGCCTGGCCACCCCGACTGCGATCATGGTCAGTAGCGGCAAGGGGGCCGAGATGGGGGTGCTGTTTCGCAAGGGCGCGGCGCTCGAGACGCTGGCCAAGATGGATACCGTCGTGCTGGACAAGACCGGCACCCTGACTCAGGGTCGCCCCGAGCTGACCGACTTCGAAGTGATCGAGGGGCACGAGAATGAGGTGCTGCGACTGGTCGCGGCAGTGGAAGCCCAGAGCGAGCACCCCATCGCCGATGCCATCGTGCGCGGCGCCCAGGCGCGTGGACTCGAGCTGCCGGCCGTCAGCCATTTCAGCGCCGAGCCGGGCTACGGCATCGAAGCCGACGTCGCCGGTCACCGGCTTTACGTAGGGGCCGATCGCTACATGAACCGGCTCGGGATTGGGCTCGGCAAGGCGGAAGAGCGCGCCAAGGCGCTTGCCGAGGATGCCAAGAGCCCCCTCTATGCCGCGGTGGACGGCCGACTCGCCGCGGTCATCGCGGTGGCCGATCCGCTCAAGGAGGGCTCGGCCGAAGCCATTTCAGCACTCAAGGCGCTGGGGCTGGAAGTGGCGATGCTCACCGGCGACAACCGCGCCACCGCCGACGCCATCGCCCGACAGGTCGGCATTCAGCGCGTACTCGCCGAGGTGCTGCCTGACCAGAAGGCAGACGAGATCAAGCGACTACAGGCCGAGGGCGGTAAGGTCGCCTTCGTGGGCGACGGGATCAACGATGCGCCGGCGTTGGCGCAGGCAGACGTGGGCATCGCCATCGGTACCGGGACGGATATCGCCATCGAGGCCGGTGATATCGTGCTGATGCGTGGCGACCTGCGGGGCATCGTCAATGCCGTGGCACTCTCCAAGCGCACCCACCGGACCATCATCGGGAATTTCGTCTGGGCCTATGGCTACAACGTGGCGCTGATCCCCGTGGCGGCGGGCGTGCTCTATCCGTTCATCGGCGTATTGCTCAGCCCCATGCTGGCGGCAGCCGCCATGAGCGTCTCCAGCGTCTTCGTGTTGACCAACTCGTTGCGGCTACGCCGCTTCACGCCGGATATCGATGACGCTTCGCCGGTGACGAGCGGTGAACCCCAGGCGGTTCGGGCCCACCAAGTCTGAGTAGCAAAATTTAATAGGAGACCAAGATGATGGGAAGCGAAGCATGCACGTGGGGGATGGCGGGGATGGGGCTCATTTCCATCCTGCTGATTATTGCGTTGGTGCTTGGCGTCGCCGCGCTCGCCAAGTATCTGTTCTTCGGAAAGAAGCGTGATAGCTGACAACCAATCGCTACGACAGGTTCGATTCCCCGGGTTGATCAGAGAGCGATGAAGAGGCCGTTCATGAAGAAAATCATCTACTCCACTTATTGCCTTGCTGTTGTAGGGCTGTTCGGTCTCATTACGCTCCCCGCTCTGGCGGAGGAAACGGGGGGCGATTCTCTTGACGGCCACCAGGCCATTAGTACAGCCGATACGGGAGCCCCCCTACCCGCATCGATTACGGCATTATTGGATCAAGGACTCAAATTCCACGGAACCTTTAATGCCCCGGGAGATATACAAGGTTATGCCTTGTCCTATGATAATGAGCCCGTGGCGGCTTATATTCCCTCCACTTCCGACCACGCCATCATCGGTACCTTAATTGATCCTCAGGGCAACGCTGTAATGGAAAACCAACTTCAAGCTCTGGTGCTGGAACCGATGCTGGAAGCTACCTGGAGCGCGTTCGAGGACACTCGCTTTATTCCGGAAGGACCTGATAGTGCGTCACATATCGTGTATACGCTGACCGACCCCAATTGTCCCTACTGCAATGCGCTGTGGAAGAGCTCACGGTCTCTAATCGATCAAGGTGAGCTTCAGCTTCGTCATGTGCTGGTCGGCGTTCTGTCAGAGGACAGTCTCCGCAAGGCGGCCGCGATCCTTGAGTCGAATGACCCAACCAAAGCCCTCGAAACCCATGAATTGAACTTCCGCAATGGCGGCATCAGTCCGGTGGTGCCGTCGGAGGAGAGTCGAGCGCTTCTTAGGCGGCATGCCCAGCTCATGCGCGAGGCCGGCGCCACGGGAACGCCGACCAGCTATTACCGCGATGAAGAAGGTAATGTGCAGCGCATCAATGGTGCGGTGTCGACCGACCGGCTTCGCGACATATTGGGTGTCGAATGACACGCCATAACGGCACAGGGGTGACATGAGATGTCATCTCACACAACTGAGATGAGTATGGCAAGCACGCTCGGTGTAAAGCACAGGCTCATATTGGGAGCTTCTGTGCTGATTGGCTTGGTGACCCTCTATTGGATCCTGATGGAGACCGGTGCCTTATCGACGCTCACCAATAAGCAGGCTCTGCGTGAGTGGGTTGGCCAGTTGGGGGGCTGGGGGCCATTGACCATTATCGCCATGATGATAGCGGCCATTGTCATGAGCCCGATACCCAGTGGGCCGATCGCCATGGTGGCCGGTGCGATCTACGGCCCTCTATGGGGGACGGCGTATGTGGTCATCGGTGCCGAGGCCGGCGCGTTGCTCGCCTTCGGCATTGCCCGCCTGCTTGGCTGCGAGGTGATCCATCGCTGGTCGCGCATACGTCCTATGTTGGATTGGCTGGGAAAGGAGCGCTCTCAGACAGGGTTGATGCTTTTCGTTTTCGCCTCGCGTTTGGTGCCATTTATTTCATTCGATGCCGTCAGCTATGCGGCGGGCCTGACACCGCTGGCCTTCTGGCGTTTCTTGATTGCCACGCTGGCCGGCGTACTTCCGACGGCGTACCTGATCGTCATGTTCGGCGAAGTCCTGATTACCGCCGACTCCCGCGGCCTCACGGTCGCGCTGATCCTGGCCAGTGGGGTCACGCTCCTGCCGCTCCTGGCGAAACTCGTTTGGACTCGGCATCGAAAGCGACGGACTAGCTCGAATTGATGGGCTGCCGAGGCCGATCGCCTCGCCCCAAGAAATCACGCGACTCAAGATGGAATCCCTATGCTCGTCAAAATCATTCCTGAACTCGGTCTCTTCGCGCTGATCATGGCGCTGGGCCTGGCGTTTATACAGGCGCTGACTCCGTTAGCGGGCGTCACGCTCCGCCGCCCACTCTGGATGGCCTTCGCCGAGCCCATGGCATGGGGGCAGTTCGCCTTCTTGCTGGTGGCCTATGCCAGCCTGACCGCGAGCTTCCTGCTCGACGATTTCAGCGTGTCCTATGTGGCCAACAACTCCAACTCGATGCTGCCGTGGTATTACAAGCTCACGGCGGTGTGGGGGGGGCACGAAGGCTCGGTGCTGCTATGGAGCCTGATCCTCAGCGGCTGGGGCTTCGCCGTCAGCCTGTTCTCGCGCAACCTGCCGCGTGACATGCTGGCCCGTGTCCTGGGGGTCATGGGCATGGTCAGCACCGGATTCTTGCTGTTCATCCTGATCACCTCGAGCCCTTTCGAACGTCTGCTGCCGGGAGTGCCTCAGGACGGCGCCGATCTCAACCCGCTGCTACAGGACGTCGGGCTGATCCTCCATCCTCCCATGCTCTATATGGGCTATGTGGGCTTCTCGGTGGCTTTCGCCTTTGCCATCGCTGCCTTGCTGGGAGGGCGGCTCGATGCCGCCTGGACACGCTGGGTGCGGCCCTGGACCAATATTGCTTGGGCCTTCCTCACCATGGGCATCGCGCTGGGTAGTTGGTGGGCCTACTACGAGCTGGGGTGGGGCGGCTGGTGGTTTTGGGACCCGGTGGAGAACGCCTCGTTCCTGCCCTGGCTGACCGGGACGGCGCTCATCCATTCGCTGGCGGTCACGGAAAAGCGTGGCACCTTCAAGAGCTGGACCGCCCTGCTGGCGATCTTTACCTTTTCGCTGTCGCTGCTGGGCACCTTCCTGGTGCGCTCCGGGGTGCTGACGTCGGTGCATGCCTTCGCCAATGACCCGTCACGGGGCATCTTCATTCTGGCACTGCTGGGGTTCACGGTGGGCGCTTCCTTGCTGATCTTTGCCCTGCGTGCGCCGCGGATGAGCGGCAATGTGGGCTTCGGCTGGTTGTCTCGTGATGCGCTGTTGCTGATCAATAATATCCTCTTGGTCGTCATGACCGTGACCGTTTTGCTGGGCACGGTCTATCCGCTGATTCTCGATGCCCTGGGGCTGGGCAAGATCAGCGTCGGCCCACCGTACTTCAATACGCTATTCGTGCCGCTGACCGTGCTGCTGTGCGCCTTCATGGGGCTAGGCCCCGTGGCGCGCTGGAAGCAGATGGCGGGGCGCGAGTTGATGCGCCGACTACTTTGGTCCGGCATCGCCGCGCTGATCATGGCGGCGGCGGTTCCGTTCCTCTACGGCGGAGAATGGAACGCCGCCGTGGCGCTGGGGCTGGTCATGGCCCTGTGGGTCGTGCTGGCGTTGATGCGTGACCTGTTCGACAAGACCCGCCATGCCTCCTCACCCCTGGCCGGCTTGCGCAAGCTGTCGCTGGCGCATTGGGGCATGGTAGTCGGCCATCTGGGCATGGCCATCACCATCGTGGGCGTGGCCATGGTGTCGAACTATGCCATCGAGCGTAACGTACGTCTTGCCGTGGGGGAGCGTGTCGAGATAGGCGGCTACAGCTTCACCATGACCGACCTGAGCGAGCGCCGCGGTCCCAATTTCCTGGCCGATACGGCAGCCCTTGAGGTGGCACGTGATGGCCAGCATGTCACCACCCTACGGCCCGAGAAGCGATTGTATATTGCCCGCGGTCAGCCCATGACCGACGTCGCCCTGCGCCCTGGGCTGCTGCAGGACATTTACGTGGCGCTGGGCGAAGACTTGGGTGACGGTGCCTGGGCCATGCGAATCCAGATCAAGCCGTTCGTACGCTGGCTCTGGCTGGGGGCGTTGTTGATGGCCACTGGCGGTCTGCTGGCGGTGGCGGACCGTCGCTATCGGCGTCAGCGCTCAGTGGCAGCTGACTCCACTCTCCTCCGTGAGGTCCATACATGAAACGGCGACTGTTACTGCTTTTCCCCTTGCTGGTTTTCCTGGGACTGGGTTTCTTTCTCTACCGAGGCTTGGCCATGGATCCCAGTACCCGCAATTCGGCACTGCTAGCCCAGCAGTTTCCTGCCTTTTCCCTCTCGACACTGAAGGATCCCGGTGCCCGGGTCGATGAGTCGCTGTTGCACGGGCAGGTCACGCTGGTCAATGTCTGGGCCGAGTGGTGCCCGACCTGCAAGGAGGAAATGCCCCAGCTGCTGACACTCGCTGAGCGCGGCGTGCGCTTGGTCGGCATCAACTACAAGGACACCCGCGTCAAGGGGCGGGAGTTTCTCGACGAGTTCGGCGACCCCTTCGAAGTCAATATCTTCGATCCGGATGGCGACCTGGGGTTCGAGCTCGGCGTCTACGGTGTGCCGGAGACCTTCCTCGTCGATGCCGAGGGCATCATTCGCTATAAGCACACGGGCTATATCACTCCCGAGGATGTCGAACGTGTCGTGCAGGAGGTGGGCAGATGGCGTTGATGACCCGGGCCGGCCTGCTGTTGCTCTTGTTGATAACGTCGGTCCCTGTGCTGGCGGATTCGGCTATCGAGGTGCGTGACTTCGAGAGGCCAGTAATGGCCGAACGCTATCGTGATCTTACTGCCTCATTGCGCTGTCCCAAATGCGATGCCCAGGCCATCGACAGCTCCAACTCTCCGGTGGCTGCCGACATGCGCGAACGCGTCGCAGATTTGTTACGCGACGGGCGATCCGATAAAGAGATCCTCGATTACATGGTCGCGCGCTTCGGTGAGTTCGTGCTCTATAACCCGCGACTCGACGAGCGTACCTGGCTGCTGTGGGGACTGCCGGCCGCGCTGGTATTAATCGGCGGGCTGATCGTGGCGGTCTTCGTCCGCAAACGAAAGCATGTCCGGGTTCGAGCGCTCAGCGCCGAGGAGCGCGAGCGCCTCAACGCCCTGATTAACCGCGAGGGGAGCAAATGAATCTGCTCTGGTTGGGCATCGCCCTGGTACTGTTGCCTGCCCTGTGGCTCGTGATCCTGCCGCTGAGACGGACCCGCCCGCTGCACGATGCTCAGCAGGCCTTCGAAGCCAAGCAGCGCACCGATGCACAGAACGTGGCGGTCTATCGTCAGCGCCTGGCCTCGCTGGAAACGGCCCATGCACGCGGCGAGCTCGACACCGCGCGAGTCGAGGAGGGTCGGCTGGAGCTCGAACGCAGCCTGCTCGAGGATACCCAGGTACGCCGCCGCACACCGCTTGAGTCGCCCCAGGCCGGCCGACTATTGGTACCGCTGGTGATGGTGGCGTTGGTGGTGGCCAGTCTGCTCTGGTATCAGCGGGAAGGCGCGGAGGGCGATCTGGCACTGTATGCCGTGCATCAGGAGGTGCGCAACTCGCCTGACGGCTCGCTGACGATGCTGATCGAGCGGCTCGAGGAGCAGGCCAAGCGACAGCCGGACAATCCCAAGGTGTGGATGTCGCTGTTTCCGCTGTACCGGGACGGCAATCGGGGACGTGATGCCATCGCCGCGATCGAGCGCCTGATCGAACTGGAGGGTCGACAGCCTTCCCTGCTGGCGCAGTTGGCACAGATCCAATTCTTCGTCGCCAACCGCTCGCTGACCGACGAGGTCCAGGCACTGGTCGACGAGATCCTCGGTCAGGATCCACGCCAGCCCACCGTGCTCGGCATGCTGGGCATCCATGCCTTCGATCGCGCCCGCTATGAAGAGGCCATCGATTACTGGCGGCGCGCGATCGCCGGTTTCGACGACCCCGGCTCGGCGGAGGCGCTGCGGGAGGGCATTGCCGTGGCACAACAGCGCCTGGACGCCTCGTCCGACCAGGTCGATGCTCATCAGGCCGCGCAGGATGGCGCGTCGCTCGCGGTCAGGGTCGGCCTCGCCGAATCGCTCCGCGAGCGGGCCGCGCCGGGCGACACGGTGTTCGTCATCGCCCGCGACGTGGCCGGTGAATTGCCGCCACTGGCGGTGGAGCGGGTCACGGTTAGCGACCTGCCACTCGAGCTGACCTTGGGCGACAACGATGCCATGACACCCCGGGCGCGACTCTCCCAAGTCAATGAGGTGCGCCTGACGGTGCGCGTCTCCGCATCGGGCGAAGCTACCCCGCAGCTAGGCGATCTTGTCGGCGAGGCGGGACCGGTGACACTCGGCGAGTCGGACTCGCCGGTCGAAATTTCCATCGATCGCATCGTTGAGTAGCCAGGCTGATCGTAAACGCAGTCTCGGCAACGCGACTTGGCTGTCAGAGCATTAAGGAAGAACCATGCTGCAATACCCTCAGATTGATCCCGTGGCCATTTCCCTTGGTCCCGTGCAGATTCACTGGTATGGCCTGATGTACGTGGTCGGGCTGGTCGCCGCCTGGTGGCTGGGGCGTCGTCGTGCCCACCGCCTGGGCCTGAGCCACGATGATATCGGCGATCTGATTTTTTACGGTGCCGTGGGGGTCATCTTGGGTGGCCGCCTGGGCTATGCGCTGTTCTACGGGCTCGACCAGTTGCTGGCTAACCCCTTGTGGCTCTTCAGGGTCTGGGACGGGGGCATGAGCTTCCATGGCGGGTTGGCCGGTGTGCTCATCGCCGCCCTGCTGTTTGCCCGCAAGCACCGTCTGGCCTTCTTTCAGCTGACCGATTTCATCGCCCCGTTGGTGCCGATTGGCCTGGGCGCCGGGCGCCTCGGCAACTTCATCAATCACGAGTTGCCGGGGCGCATCAGTGACGTTCCCTGGGCCATGGCCTTCCCCCCTATGATGGGGCTGGGGCCCGAGCCGCGGCACCCTTCAGCGCTTTATGAGTTCACCCTGGAAGGCGTGGTGCTGTTTGTCATGCTGTGGTGGTTGTCGCGTCGACCTCGCCAGCGAGGCCTCATCTCGGGGCTGTTCCTGGTGCTGTATGGCGCTTTCCGCTTCGCCGTGGAGTTCGTGCGCCTGCCCGACCCCCAGTTGGGTTTCATCGCCTTCGGCTGGCTGACCATGGGGCAGCTGTTGACCCTGCCGATGCTCATCGCGGGGCTGGCTCTGGTTGTCTGGTCAATGCGTCAGCCAGTGGATAGGGCGAAAACGGCGGCGGCCTCATGAACACGGCCTTCACCTTTCTGCTGGTGCTGCTGTTCGTCGCCACACCGGTAGCGGCCCGTGGAGAGTTTCCCGCGGGCAGTGGCAAGAGCTCCCCCTTCGGTACCTCGGCTCAACGGGAATTCCTGGCGACTAAAGAAGCCTTCCGGGCCAGCGCCTGGCGAGACGATAGGCGGCTCTACGTCGGTTTCGTCATTGCCGAGGACTATTACCTCCACCGCCATCGGTTTGCACTGGAAAGTCGCTCTCCGGGCGTCAGTTTCGGTGAGCTGGCAATTCCCCCCGGCGAACCCATGGTGCACGCGTCTCTGGGGGAAATCGAGGTGTTCTATGACCAGGTGGTATTCAGTGCGTCCATCGAGGCGAGCGACACCGCTGCCGAGCCGCTGGCCATCACGGTGACCTTTCAGGGGTGTTCCGACCTGGGACTCTGCTATCCGCCCGAGCTGGTCGAGCTCGACGCGCTGTACGGTTCCCCCTCCGGCAGCCTTCGATTCTCCTCCTCGTGATACTGGGAATAGCGAAGAAGGAGCGCCTTGATTGGATCCCACCGACCTCAGCCTGCCGCCGCTGGCGGCGGCCTTCGTCTTCGGCCTGCTCGGAGGGGCGCACTGCATCGGCATGTGTGGCGGGATCATGAGTGCCCTGACCTTTGCCGTGCCCTCCAGCATGCGGCAGCCGGGACGCCTGGCCGGCCTGCTGCTCGGCTACAACCTGGGCCGCATCAGCAGTTACATGATCGCCGGCGCTCTGGTGGCGCTACTCGGCTCCGTGCTCAATCATGCCCTGGACGGCATCGCCCTGGTGCTGCGTATCCTGGCGGCGGTCATGCTGATTCTGATGGCGCTGTATATCGCCAACTGGTGGAAGGGGTTGCTACGTATCGAAGCCCTGGGTCGCTCCCTGTGGTGGCGTATCGAACCGCTAGGTCGAGGCTTGATGCCCGTCGTGAAGGTACCCCAGGCCTTCGCGCTGGGCTCGATCTGGGGCTGGATGCCCTGCGGGCTGATCTATTCAATGCTGGCCTGGAGTCTGGCCGTAGCCGAGCCGCTACGCGCCGCGGCGATGATGGGGGCCTTCGGGCTTGGCACCCTCCCCGTCGTCCTGGCGACCGGTATGGCTGCCCGGCGCATCTCGCTATGGATTCGCCATCCAGCGACCCGCACGCTGGCGGCGTTGCTGATCATCGCGTTTGCCGTCAGGCAACTCTGGCATCTGCACTCCATGACCGGCATGGACGATATGGCCAGCATGGCGCCGTCGCATCACTAATGGCAACCGCACGGGCCATCCGTCACGATAGCCGGTTGTGCCGATCCCAGCGATTCGATCAGTTGCTTCAGGCTAGGGGCCTCGGAACCATCATCATGGTCGATGCTTTCCAACCATCGCGCTATCGCCTGGAGTTCATGGATCCGCGAGCGAATGTAGCGCCCTTGTTCAGCCAGGGGAGCGTACGTATCGCTAACCGGAGGCATGTCGTGCTCCGCCCAGGTCAATATCTGCTTGATGTCTGGGAGACCGACTCCCAAAGAGCGAAGGCAATTAATGAGACGCAGGCGACCCAGTGCCTTCTCGTCATAGAGTTGATAGCCGTTGCGCGAGTCCCGTTGCGGTCGTAACAACCCCTCACGGGTGTAGTGGCGTACCGTTTCCGCAGTGACCCCACCAGCCCGAGCCAGTTCAGTGACTCGCATTGTCTTTTCCTCACCTGCCCGTTTTCAGACAGCCTACAACCGTGAGGCCGCCCAAAGGTCAAGGTATGGCTGTAGCGTTCAACTGGTGGCCTGCTGCATAAAGCGGGAACGCAAAAAATAAAGTCTTGACCTTGAAGTTGGCTTTAAGGATATCTTTCCAGCAAGCAGCGCTGCTGCCAGGTAGAAATCCAAGCCAGGCCTTCTATCAGCCTTGCTGGTGGAAAGGTGATTCCCAGAAAGATTGAGGAGAAGTGTCATGCGGAAACGTCACACAGCAATCTTGACTGCCGCCATCATCGTCGCCAGCAGCTTCGGAGCCGGCTCGCTTCTTGCGCAGGAAGAGAATCAGCAGACGCCAATGGAGGGCGACATGATGCAGGAGGGCAGCATGCACGACATGATGGGAATGATGCGTGAAATGAATACCATGATGAAAAACTGCAATGCCATGATGGAAAATATGCAACAAGGCCATGAAACCGACAGCAACACCTGAAGTGGCACTGGCCGGGGCTGCTCCGCATAGGAGCAGCCTTCGTTAGCACTGGGTAACGCGAAGGGAGGACGGTACGTGAAAAAGAGCTGTATACACCACTACTCGTCTTGGCATTGATGCCCAGTTCTCCTGTCTTTTCCCATTCCCTCGAAGATACCGAGGAAGAGCTGCAAGAGTGGGAACGTTACGCCCAATTCATCGACCAGCCATCGCCGGAATTTTCGTTGAATAATACAGACAGCAATGGCGTGTCGTCTTCCGACTTGGAACAAAGCGTCGTGGTGCTCAATATCATCCACTTGCGCTATCAAGAAGCCTGCCCGGTGCATATGAACCTGATTGCCGAGGTGCAAGAGCGAGTCAACGATACCGGCCTACGAGATGATGTTGAATTTATCACCATCGCTACCGACAGCGAGGACTTTGCCGGCACGCACAACAACATGCGGGCCTACGGTGAAAATTTCGATCTGGACCCCGCCAACTGGCGGTTTCTTTATCGAAGCGAAAATGAGTTTGTCGACACCACACGCCAGGTCGCGGAAGCCTACGGTCTGAAATTCGACGATGTGGCCGAGGGCGTCCAGGCGCATGGCGTTGTGACTCATGTCATCGACCAATCAGGACGGATACGGGCCCGCTTTCATGGGCTCAAATTCGATCCGGAGCACCTAGTTTACTATGTAAAGGTGTTGGCAGAAGGACCAGAGACATTATCCACCGGTGTGTGGGATCGCATTCGCCATACTGTCGTCAACACCTTCGATTAATGCCGCGAGAGTATAGCCGGCCTAGCTGCCGAACGTTCTCGTGAACTCTATGGAGCCTTAGCGTATGAAACACTGGAAAGCGCTGACCATCGCTTCTCTATTGACCTTCCCCCTGACAGGGTTGGCAGCCGAGACGTCGGCAACCCTCTACAAGAACCCCAACTGTGGCTGTTGCGCCGAATATGCCAAGTATCTCGAACGAAACGGGTTCGAAGTGGAGACAATCGATACTCACGATCTCGCGAAGATGAAAGCCGAACACGATGTTTCCGAGAAACTGCAGGGTTGCCATACCACGCTCATCGACAACTATGTCTTCGAGGGCCACGTACCCGTGGAAAGCGTCACCCAGGTACTCGAAGAGAAACCTTTCATCAAAGGCCTGAGCGTACCCGGAATGCCACTTGGCTCACCGGGGATGTCGGGCGAGAAACAGGGCCCACTGGAGGTTTACACCCTGGCCTTTCAGCCGACCGATACCCCTGAAGTTTACGCCACCCACTGAAGGTGAGCCTTGGTCATGAGACAACTGATCGGGACCAGTTGGGTAGCGGTGGCATTGTGGGGAATGATCACCTCTTTGGCCGTCGCCGAACCACCCAAACGTGTGGGGCCGAATGGGTTTCTTCTCTGGGAAAGCCCACGCGAGGTGTCGGAAATTAGCTTCGAGGCTGGCGACGGTACCCCGCTGACGCTGACCACTTTCGGAGGAAAGCTGATCCTGCTCAACATCTGGGCGACATGGTGTGGCCCTTGCCGCGAGGAAATGCCCACCCTGGATGCCCTCCAGGCTGAATTGGGTGGTACGGATTTCGAGGTCGTCGCACTCTCGATCGATCGCAAAGGCATCGAGGTCGTCAACGAATTCTATCAGGAGGTGGGGATCGAGCATCTCGCTCCCTACGTCGATCCAACCGGCATGGCCAGCGCGAACCTCAGTGCCGTGGGTATTCCCACGACGCTTCTGCTCGACCGCCAGGGCAGGGAGATCGGACGCCTGGTCGGGGAGGCCGAGTGGGATACCCCTGAAATGATCGACTTTCTTGCCGAAACCATAGAAACCACCCAGGAGGACGCGCCATGAGTTGCTGTGACGACAAGCCCCAAAAGGGCCAAGAGAAAGCCGGACTGAAAGGCCTGGTAACAGGCCCACGCCGCTGGATGCTGCTGGGCGCTGTGGCGGTGGCTGGTGGTCTTGCCATGGGCTGGGATCAACTGGTCCTGCTGGGCATCGCCCCTATCCTGGTGACCCTGTTGCCTTGCCTCGTCATGTGTGGAGCAATGTGTATGCTGAAATGCAAGGACAAGAAAGGCAAGGCTACCGAGCCGGGCGAAGCCCCTGACGTCCAAGCCAACGTGGAAGCCTCTACCGCGGTAACCACGGAGACGGCATCTGCCAATCGCCAAGCAGCGGATCACCAGGTGCCATCCGAGCGCCCCGACTCCAAGCTCCAAGCCTAGCCACGGGATTAAGGGGGGATGTGGGAAGTTGCCAATATCGGCCTGGCCACGGCCTTTCTGGCGGGCCTGACCTCGTTCGCTTCGCCCTGTGTCTTGCCGCTCGTGCCTAGCTATCTCTCCTTCGTGGCCGGGCGCTCGCTGGGGCAGATACGGGAAGCGGACCGGCGGGAGCGGCTCCGGGTATTGACCCAGTCAATATGGTTCGTGCTCGGGTTCTCCACGGTATTCCTGATGCTGGGTGCCAGTGCCACGGCCATCGGTCGCCTGCTGCTGGTCTACCGCCAGGAAGCCAACCTGGTCGGCGGTATCATCGTCATCCTGTTCGGTGCCTTCATGACCGGGCTCATTCCGCTGCATTGGTTACAGCGAGAATGGCGATTTATCGGCAGGCTTAAGGAAGCGGGCGGGGGGCCCAGTGCGGCTTATCTGCTGGGTGTGGCGTTCGCGTTCGGCTGGACCCCCTGTATCGGCCCGATCCTGGGCGCCATTCTGACCGTCAGCGCCTCGACGGCCAATGCCCCGAGCGGAATGGCGTTGCTCGGCATCTATTCGCTGGGCCTGGGGGTGCCCTTTCTGTTGACGGCGGTGTCACTCGATCGCTTCCTGCAACACCAGAAATTTCTGCGCCGCTGGGGCCGGGTCACGCATCTGGCGGCCGGGCTGATCATGATCCTGATGGGCATCTTGATGATCACCGGCAAACTGACCGAGCTGTCCTATTGGTTATTGCGCACCTTCCCGGCGCTAGGCAGCATCGGCTAGCCATTATTCGAGGAAATATTGCAATGAACAAGATCACGAGTCGCTTCTGGCGTGCCCTGTCACTGACGAGCTGGGTCATGGCCAGTCTGAGCTTCGTCAGTATGGCCGGGGCCGCCGAGGAGGCATTGCCGTCGCTGAGTTATGACCAAACAGGCGAACGGCTGCTCAAGGTCCAGGCCAACCAGCTTTTCGAAAGCACGGATGGCCGAGCGGCCTGGACGATGATTCCCTTGCCCGACGAAGTAGCGGAGGGACGGTTGGTAACGGTATCGGCAACAGCCGAACATGCCCTCTATATCGCCGGCCCCTCGATCGGGGTGCAGCGCAGCACCGATCATGGAGAAACCTGGCAGGAACTCAACGATGGCTTGCCTAACCAGGACGTTACCGCCTTGGACGTGCACCGCCATCAGCCCGAGACACTCTATGTGGTGATTGCCGACGACGGCCTCTACCAGAGTGAGGATGCCGGCACGACCTGGAAGAAGATGGATAGCGGTCCTGCCCAGGCCGTTCGCCGGCTCATCCACTCCGATATGGAGGGGAGCATGCAGACTGGCTGGCTCTATGCGGTGTCCGACGATGCGGTTCGCCTGTCGATGGATTGCTTCTGCGGCTGGCGACCGACCGGGGAGCTCGATGCCGGCAGGGTCTATGATCTGGCCTACAAGCTCGACGATCCCGAACACGTCTATGTGGCCACGGAGCAAGGCCTGTGGCGCAGCGACAATGGCGGCCAGGAGTGGCAGCAAGTAAAGGGTGATGGCCCGACGTTCGTCACGCTTACGCTTGCGCCGCAGGGAACGCTCTATGCCCTGGATCGCGAGGGGGAGCTCATGCGCAGCGAAGATCAGGGCCAAACCTGGACACCCCCCGATGCGTAAGCGCTGGATCCTCGTCACAACGTGGCTGCTGATGAGTGCCGCCTGGCAGGCCATGGCGGGGGGTGGCCCCTCTTCGCGCGATACCTCTCGGCTGGAAGAGGGAGAAAGGATCTACCAGCAGTACTGTGCCAGCTGCCACGGCAGCGAGGGCGAGGGCCAGCCGAACTGGGAGCGCCAGAATGCCCAGGGCGAATTGCCCGCTCCCCCTCACGGGCCGGAGGGGCATACCTGGAAACACTCCGATGCGATGCTCTACCGAATCGTCGCCGAGGGATGGCGCGATCCCTGGAACAAGACCGAGAGACTCACCATGCCGGCCTTCGAGAATGTCCTGACCCCCGCCGAGATCCGCTCCGTGGTGAACTATCTCAAGACGCTATGGACGCCGGAGCAACGACGTCATCAGGCGGAAGAAAGCGAGGGAGCCCCATTTCCGTCGCAGAGTGATTAGCTGTGGGGCTAGGGAAGCGCTGCGTAAACACCTCCGCAGCTGACGGAGAGTCAACCGCAGGGTAAAACCTGGCTTTCTTGCCACTGTCTGACCAAAGCCAACCGATGAAGCAGATTTCTGTCGCTCAGGCTCAGCAACAGAACAAGAAGAAGGTTCCCCGCAGCGAACGGTGTCTGGGAAGCCTTGAACAGGACATCATGCACGCCCCCAAGGTCAGTAGCGGCATTTTCACCACTACGCTGCTGACATTACTCTCAATACCAGCCCAGAGATGGTGGACATTTCATCGCACGCACGAAGCCCCCTGCGAGAGCGTCACCTTGAGCTGATTGTGGTAGGTTTGCATTTGCTCTCAGCTAGGACTGTCTCTCTCCTACCAGATGGGGAGTAAGATGGGTAGGAACAAACAAAAAACTATGCACAAAATAAAACCAACCAACTGTTATATAAATAAAAAAACATCAAATTACATCTTCATATTCAGAATATTGAGTGAGGGCCGCTGTATCCGCCAAGGCCAGCCGAGCGCTCAGCACAGAAGACGTCTTGACCCTGGCTAGCGAATCTACTAGCATGATAGTCAAGTGGATTGGGAGTTCCCGGTCGGCGCTACAGCCTCGGTGGTTTCATCGGGGCTTTTCGCTTTTTTGTGTACATGCTTAGGCTTATCAAAAAAGCCGGCAAGCGCAAACACTTTAGACAAGCCTTAGCGATACGAACTCAGGTTTCCGGATAGACCTTCATACCCCTTCCCTCGTATCCATCTCCCGCATCTTCCCGGCCACCATCGCAATAGAACTTCTTTTTCAGTATATCAAACGCTTTGTTTCTCTGTTCTTTTCTAATAACTTTTAGACCGATAGGACGGGCGACGAGGTCCGAAAGCTGAAGTCCTGAAGACATGGTCTTTTTGTCGGAAAACACCACGTCAAATGGCAGTTGAATCCCTGCCTGATTGCTTCCATCACAGATCCGACGAAATTCCAACTCCAGTTCTCTATCTTCTTTTTTCCCTCGACACTCAACCACTACGTGAGTCTTTTTATTTTCCTCACCTTTTTCCTGAAGAAATTCGTACAAAGTTTCCATACAGAAACGTAAAGCAAGATGATATGGGTTTGATTTATTACCATTCTGCTTCTTCAGTTCCCGCTTATCTATAGTACAGCTAATAAGGATGAAATTGCTTTTTTCTACGATGCCAGACAGCCCCGACATGAACTGGTTCTTATGATCTCGATTTTTGAAAAAACTAAATGCTCCTTTTTCCTTTCGAATCTCATGCTCATGCAAAACCACTTGATCATGCCCAAAATAGTTGAACTTGAACTTTTCCAAAGAAGGAACAATTGCTTCACTATAATGACGCTTATGAAAAACACAAAAGGCTAGAACAAAGACTGGATAGTTTGGATCAATACTTGAAAGACCATGATCGCCACTTTCGTCTACATATACGATATATTTCCCGAATTCATCATGCATTTCATCAGATGACTCTGTACTAGATCTCGAAACATTAACATTTTCCTCACTGAACTCGAAAAGGGGAAGTTGACCCGCCTCACCATCCTTCATCTCTACCACCTCTCTTCCGCACCAAGCTCTAAAGGAACTTCCATCTCTCTAATCCAAAATACTACTATCAAACGCCATCCGCTTCGGCTTCCTTAACTCCCAGCGAAAGTTTCTCTGCCAAGTGATTGCGGAAGGCCAAGATAGAACAGCGCCTTCACTCCCCCCCGACCGATCAGTTGCTTGAGCAAGGCTCAGGAACAATGACGCAGCGACCTGCGCAAGCAACACAGACTCCATAGCAGATCACCCCAGATGCTCGATCAACTCGCTGATCAATTCGCGGTGCTCGCCGTGCCAGTGGTAGGCCACATAGGCCTTTAGCTCGATGACGGGCGCATCCTTGACCACGAACAGCCGCTGCCGGTCACACCAGGGGGCGACGATGTCCTGGGGCAGGTAGGCGGCGCCGCCACACTCAAGAAGCAGGCCGAGGGCGATGCGGCCGCTGTTGACTCTGCCGCGCGCCAGTTGGCGCTGCGGAAAGCTGCTCTCGTGGATGCTGGCAAACGCCGTGCCCCATTCGACCCGGATGTAGCCTTCGCCCACTGCCTGCTCGGCGCGTCTATCCGGCTGGCTTGAGACCATCACCAGCGGGATGGTCGCCACCTCCTCGACCCCTACGCCACTGATGCGCGGGGTGTCGTAGAGGAAGCCGACGTCGACCATGTTGCGCTCCAGCTTCTCGACCACCCGCAGCGGGGTGCTCTCTTCGGCGCGAACGCCCAGGGTCGGGTAGGCGCGATAGATGGTGGCGAGCCAGTCCTGCAGGAAGATATCCCAGAGGCTGGCGACCCCCGCCACCACCAGCCGCCGCTGGTGCCGCTCGCTCAGGGCGGTGTCCTCGTAGGCTCGCTCCCAGGCGTCGAGCAGAAAGCGGGCGTGGCGCTCCATGCGCTCGCCGGCCGGGGTCAAACCGATGTGGTGATGGCCGCGGCTGAACAGCGACAACCCCAGCTGCGCCTCGAGTTGGCGTATACGTGCGCTGACCGTCGAGGGCGAGACACAGAGGCTCTCTGCGGCCTTGCCGAAATTGCGCAGCCGGCTGACCTCGAGAAAGGTCTTCAGCAGTTGGGTATCCACGGCTCACCTATGCGGTTTTTTTGTTCGTGAAGCGCAAAAAATTTTGTTTTTCAGGATACCCGCATTTCTCTAGGCTTGCCCGACCCCCTACTTCTGCCCACCTGAGGTTCCGCCATGGCGTCTTCCCCCAAGCGTTATCTGCCCTTCCTGCGCTGGGGACGTGGCCTCGACCGCCGCACCCTGTCGGCGGACATGATGGCGGGCCTGACCGGCGCCATCCTGGTACTCCCTCAGGGTGTCGCCTATGCCTTCATCGCCGGGCTGCCACCGGAGGTCGGGCTCTACACGGCGATCGTCGCGGCCACGGTGGCGGCGCTGTTCGGCAGTTCCTGGCACATGATCTCAGGCCCCACTGCGGCGCTCTCCATCGTGCTGGCCAGCGTGATCGGCGGCCTCGGCACGCTGACACCCGACCAATACCTGGGAGCGGCGCTGACCATCACGCTCCTGGTCGGTCTGATCCAGCTGGCCATGGGGCTCTTGCGCCTCGGCAATCTGGTGAGTTTCATCTCTCACACGGTGGTCATCGGCTTCACCTCTGGTGCGGCCATCCTGATCGCCACCAGTCAGATGGAGCACCTGCTTGGCGTGTCCATCGACGCTCAGGGATTCCTGGCCGAGCTGTCAGCGCTGTTCCGGGCGCTGCCGGATATCAACCTCTACGCATTGGCCATCGGGCTGATCTCGCTGATCACCTCGCTGGTAGCACGACGCCTCCATCGTCGTAGTCCTCACCTGCTGCTGGGCCTGGCCGCCGGCAGCCTGGCCTGCTGGTTGATGGATGGCGCCGCCCACGGTGTGGCGCTGGTCGGCACCCTGCCCGGGACCCTGCCACCCGTTACGCTGCCCGAACTGACGCCGGACAGCCTGCGCGTGCTGACCTCCGGCGCCTTCGCCATCGCCCTGCTGGGGCTGATCGAAGCGGTATCCATCGCCCGCGCCATTGCCCTGCGCTCGCGTCAGGTGATCGACGGCAATCAGGAATTCATCGGCCAGGGCCTGTCCAATATCGTGGGGGGCTTCTTCTCCTGCTACGCCAGTTCGGGCTCCTTCACCCGCTCCGGTGCCAACTATGACGCAGGCGCCCGCACCCCGCTGGCCTCGGTGTTCGCCGCCCTGCTGCTGTCGCTGATCCTGATCTTCGCCCCGGGCATCACCGCCTACCTGCCGCTACCCGCCATGGCTGGAGGCATCCTGCTGATCGCCTGGAACCTGATCGACGTCCCGCATATCGTCCATCTGGTGCGCGTCAGTCGCCACGAGGCGATGGTGCTGGTCGCCACCGTCTCCGCTACCCTGCTCGTCGCACTGGAGTTCGCCATCTATATCGGCGTGCTGCTGTCACTGGTGCTCTATCTAAAGCGCACCTCGCGCCCTACCGTCATGGAAGTGGCGCCGCGCCAGGATCATCCCCGGCGGCTCATTCGCAACGTCAGACGCTACCAGCTCGAGCAGTGTCCACAGCTCAAGATACTGCGCATCGACGGCTCGCTGTTCTTCGGCGCCACCGACCACGTACAGCGGCATCTTCGCGCCTTCACCGCCGAGCCGGGCTCCCGTGCGCTGATCATCGGCAAGGGCATCAATTTCATCGACACGGCGGGCGTGGAGATGCTGCTGCAGGAGGTCCGTCGCCTGACGGACCAGGGGGGCGAGCTGATGATCAGCTCGCTCAAGGGTACGGTGATGGATGAGCTGTGCCGTCGCGGGGATCTGAAGCGAATCGGCGAAGCGCGCTTCTTCGAGACCACCGAGGCGGCCATCACCTCCATTACCCCGGCGCTGGATCCAGACGTCTGCCAGGGCTGCGCCAAGCGTGTCTTCGGCGAGTGCGCGTCGAAGCCCTCGCCTGAACACGGTGTCCTGGCAAGCCAGATCTGATCAGCGCCGGACCGGGTGGACGAAGCAGCGGAGCCGCTTCAGGCTCCGAGGACGTCCTTCAGCGCCGCCAGGCAGGCGTCCACTTCGAGTGGGGTGTTGTAGTGGGCCAACGACACCCGGGTGACCGAGGGCAGGCCCAGGGGGCGCAGGATATTGCCGGAGTAGGCGTCGTCCTTGCGGGCGTGGACGCGGATGCCACGCTGGCCAAGCTCGGCGACGATCTCCAGTGCGTCTCGGTGCTTCACGCAAAACGAGACCGCCCCCTCCCGCCAGGGCGAATCCGCCTCGCCGATCAGGGTCAGGCCGGGCAGGTCCCTGAGTCCGGTGACGCCATCGGCGCCGTCGATCAGCCGACGCATCAGCGCCGCCTCCTGATCATGCATGGCCTGGCCGGCGGCCAACAGCCGCTGCCGGCGCTCGCTCTTGTCAGTGAAATGTCCTCCCAACCACTCGAGATAGCAGACCATCTCGCGGGCGCCGGCCCAGGCGGCAGGATCGCGGCTACCCAGCTCCCAGGCGTCGTCCGGCTTGCCCGCCAGGCGGTCGTGATCGGCGCAACCCAGTCGCGGCGAGACCCAGGCGTAGCCGTCGTTGAACGGGCAGAACACCTTGTACAGCGACACCGCGTAGGCATCGACGCCGTAGTGCGATACCGCCAACGCACCATGGGGGGCATGCTGGATGCCATCGACGATGATGTAGCAGTCCGGTGCGATGGCGCGAATCGCCTCGGCGATGGCGGCCACGTCCTGGGTCATGCCGGTCACCGGGCTGGTGTGCAGGATAGTGGCCACACGGGTCTCCGGCGTCACGACGCGGACATAGTCCTCGGCGGTGGCGCGCCCCTGATGCGGATCGAAGGGCACCGTCAACCGCTGCCTGCCGGTGCGCCTCGCCCACTGCGCGGTGGCGTCAAAGGTGGCGGGATGCTCGAGCTCGCAGGCGACGATGTTGCCACCCGCTGGCGCGGCACTGGCGGCGGCGCGAATTACCCGGAACAGGCACTCGGTGCCGGTCTCGCCGCCAAACACGATGCCGTCCTCTACCCCCAGCAGGCTGGCCATGGCGTCGCGACCGTCATCGATCATGCACGAAATGGCCCGGGAAGCGTCATTGTCGCGATGATCGTTGTCCGGCAGTGCGGCGACTTCGGCCATGCGTGCCACCACGGCCTTGAGCGTCAGGGAACCGCCGGCGTTTTCGAAGAATATCCGGGGGCCGGTGTAGGGGCAGCGGTCGACGTGGTGAAAGCGAGCGCGCACCTGACTCATCAGGGCGTCGTCAAATACCGCCACGCTCGCCTTGCTGGAAGGCTTCAATGTCTGCATCTGATCGTTCCTTGGTGGCAGCGGAACAGCAAACCTCACCCCCAGCCGGGCGCCAGAACGAGGCAAGGGACGCTACCCGATCCTTCCTGGTTCGTCCGGAGTTATCGAGAAGCTTGCTCATAGTAGTACGCCCTGGCTGACCGGATGGCAAAAATGCAGCACACTGGGCGCCTGAACTTTGGTCGATCCAACGTTACCGTTCGAGTGACATCGTGATAATCTGTGCCTTGCACGACGGCCGTAAATTGACGCTATTTCACCTTTCACAATGCTCAACCATCCCGGTGATTTCCCCCTGATGATGGTCGAGCCTTCTGGCGAGACCATGCCATGACGAGTGACGCCACCTCCGCTGCACCATCCAAGCCGGAAGCCCTGGCCGAGGAGCTCGTCTATGACCGCATCGTCGACGCCCTGATCGACAAGCGTCTGCGTCCCGGCGAGCGTTTGAACGAAGCCAAGCTCGCCAGCGCCTTCAAGACGCCGCGTAGCCGGGTACGTCGCGCGCTGAACCGGCTGACGGCGGAACGCCTGGTACGCTTCGAGATGCACCGGGGCGCCTTCGTCTCGCTGCCATCGGTGAAGGAAGCCTACGATATCTTCGAGACGCGGCTGCATATCGAGGGCGCGGTAGCGCGGATCGCCTGCGAGCGCATCGACGCCGAAGGTATCGCCACGCTACGTCGCCACCTGGCGCTGGAACATCAGGTCTTCGAGGAGCACCAGCCCAGCGTCAATCGTATCTCCGGCGACTTTCACCTGATGCTGGCGGAGCTGACCGGCAATGACGAGCTGATTGCCATCGTGCGCCCGATCATTCGACGCTTCTGCATCATCCAGTCGCTCTACGAACGCTCCACCGGCGTGCTGTGCCTTACCCATGAGCACCAGACCCTGGTCGATCTGATCGAAAAGCGCGACGCCGAGGGCGCCGCCGCGTCGATGATGGAGCACTGTCGCCACATCTTCTACAGCCTGGACCTGTCCGAGCGCCGCCGCGCCGAGGCCAACATCTACGATATCGACATCGACGATCCGCTGGGCTAAAGGGCCGGCCATGCCGAAAACCCGCCTAAGCAGGAGACAAGGCCGGCCCTGAGGCTGGGACATGCGTAGCAGAAAAGGGGCCAGAAGCCCCTTTTCTGCATTTCCACGACGTCATTGCCAGCTTCTGGCCCACGCCCTCAGAGTGCGGCGTCCAGCGCCTCGATCAGTCGGTCCACCTCGGCCTCGGTGTTGTAATGCACCATGGACACCCGCACCACGCCCTGGATGTCCATCAGACCGAGGTCCTCGGTCAGGCGGCGGGCGTAGAAGTCGCCGTAGCGGATTCCTACCTTGGCCTCGTCGATCTTGCGCACGATCTCGTCAGACTGATGCCCTTCCACAGTAAAGCTGATGGTCGCGACGCGATGTTCGATATCGGCATCCCGCCTTCCGATGATGCGAACGCCTTCTTTTCCAGAGAGATAATCGAGCAGTTTCTTGCTCAATATTGCTTCATGCTTGGCGATGGCATCGAAGGATGTTTCCAGCTTTTTCCGCTTGTCACCTTCACCATTATCGCCCGTCAGCGAGGTCAGATAATCCAGGATACCGGTGGCAGCGTAGGTCAGCTCGTAGTTGGGATTTCCAGGCTCCATCTTTCCTGGAATCTGCTCGCGCGTGAAGAAGTGATGGTAGATATTATCCAACTCCAGCAGGCACTCCTTTTTCACATAGAGCACCGCGTGATGGGGGCCAAATACCTTGTACAGACTGAAGCCATAGTAGTCGACATCCCAGTCCTGGACGTCGATGGCCCGGTGGGGGGCGAAGGCCACCCCATCGACACAGATGCGAGCACCGGCGTCGTGGGCCATGGCGGCGATCCGCTTGATCGGATTGATGGTGCCGAGCAGGTTGGAGACGTGGGTCACGCAGACCAGACGAGTGCGCTCGTTGAGCAGTTCCGCCAGGGTGTCCAGCTCCAGCTCCAGGGTCTCGGGATTGCAGTTCCAGAAGCGCAGCTTGACGCCGCGCTGCTCGAGGCGCATCCAGGGGCCGACGTGGCTCTCGTGGTCGGTGTTGGTAACGATGATCTCGTCGCCCGGGGCGAACTGGCTGGCCATGGCGTCGGCCAGCAGGCGGAACTGGATGGTCGAACTGGGGCCAAACACCAGCTCTTCCACGTGGCGAGCATTGACCAGCGTCGCCACCGCCTGGCGACCGGCGTCGACCTTGGCCTTGGAATTCTGGCTGGGGGCGTAGCTCGCGCCGAGCTGCACGTTGTCGCCCAGCAGATAGTCGCTGATGCGTTCCACCACCATCTTCGGCACCTGGGCGCCGCCGGCGTTGTCCATGAACACCCAGTCGCTTTCAAGCGAGGGAAACTGGGCTCTGACGTGTGTCAGATCAAGGCGAGCGTCTGAGGATGAATCGAGTGACATGGGAAGTCCTTGAATAGGGGTCGAGAGGCGATACATGGACGTCGAGAGACAAGGCTGGGGCGAAACAAGCGCCGAGCCAGCCGTCGAACAGGCGCCACGACTCAGTGAGCCAGCACCGACTGGAAAAAGGCGCGGGTTCGGTCTTCCTGCGGCGCCGAGAAGATCTGTTCGGGAGCGCCTTCCTCGACGATCTGGCCGGCCTCCATGAAGATCACCCGGTCGGCGACATGGCGGGCGAAGCCCATCTCGTGGGTCACCAGCAGCATGGTCACGCCGGTGCCGGCCAGGGTCTTGATGACGTCGAGCACCTCGCCGACCATCTCCGGGTCCAGCGCCGAGGTGGGCTCATCGAACAGCAACACGCGCGGTTCATTGGCCAGCGCCCGGGCGATGCCGACCCGCTGCTGCTGACCGCCGGACAGGGCGCTTGGATACTTGTACATCTGCTCGGCGATGCCGACCTTTTCCAGCAACTCCTTGGCCCGCGCCTGGGCATCCCCCGGGCTCATGCCACGCACCCGGATCGGTCCCAGGGTCACGTTCTCCAGCACCGTCATGTTGGGAAACAGGTTGAAGCTCTGGAACACCATGCCGACGTCCTTGCGCACCTCGATCAGCTCGGGGCCGGGCTGGACCCGCACGCTGTCGACGTAGATGTCGCCGGCGCTGTAGGCCTCCAGATGATTGATGCAGCGGATCAGCGTCGACTTGCCGGAGCCCGACGGGCCGAGGATCGCCACCACCTCGCCTTCGCGTACCTTGAGGTCGATGTTCTTGAGGGCGTGGAAGTCGCCATAGTACTTGTTGACCCCTTCGAGCGAGATGATCGCTCTGGGCGCCTCGGGCAGACCAGCCTCGAGCGGGGGAAGGGTAGTGCCCTGGGTAGTGCCCTGGGTCGTCCGGGTTTCATTGATCATGGCAGTTCTCCTGTCAGGCCCGGCCCTGGGCGAAGCGTTTCTCGAGCAGACCGACCAGGCGCACCAGTGGCAGCAGCACCGCCAGGTAGAGTAGCGCCGCGCCGATCAGCGGTGTCGGGTTGGCCGCCAGCGCCTGGGCCTGGGTGGCCTGCTTGAGCAGGTCGGGCATGGCCACCACCGAGGCCAGGGCGGTGTCCTTCATCACGTTGATGCAGTTGCTGGTCAGCGGCGGAATGATCAGCCGGATCGCCTGGGGCAGGACCACGTCGCACATCACCCGATACTGGCTAAGGCCGATCGACTGGGCGGCCTCGAACTGGCCCCGTGGCACCGCCTCGATACCGGCGCGGTAGATCTCGGCGGCGTAGGCGCTGGAGATCATGGTCAGGGCGGTACAGGCCGCAGCGAACGGTGACAGGGTGATGCCGACGAACGGCAGCGCGTAGTAGACGATGACCAGCCACACCAGCACCGGCAGTGAGCGAAAGACGTCGATGTAGGCGATGGTGAGAAAACGCAGCGGCTTGGGGCCGTAGAGGCGCAACAGCGCCAGCCCCAGCCCGCCGATCAGCCCCAGCAGGATGCTCAGAAAGCCCAGCATCAGGGTCATGCCGAGCCCCTGCAGGAGCATCGGGAAGGTGCGCACCAGCACCTCCCAGTTGAAGAATGTCTGGACCAGGTCCATGGATCGTCTCCACGATCGAGGGTAATACGCTGGCCGCGGCCACGGGACTTGCTGGGCCAGGTTTACTGGGCGGAAGGCATATCGCGCACTTCGACGGTGCTGGTGCCGGCATCCGGAGCGGCGCCGAACCAGGTCTCGTGCAGCTCGGCGACAAAGCCTTCCTGCTTGAGTTCGCTGATCACTTCGCTGGCCTTGGCGGCAAGCTCGGCGTCCTTGGCGAACATCATCGAGTACTGCTCACCGCTGGGGATGCGACTGACCACCTCGAGGCTGGGCTTGTCACGCACGTAGTACTGCACCGCCGGAATGTCCGAGATGTAGGCGTCCAGGCGGCCGCTGGACAGGTCCAGCATGGCCGGCTGCAGGCCTTCATAACGACGGATTTCCTTGATGCCGTACTGCTCCTGGTTCTCGCTGGTCCAGATGTCGCCGGTAGAGCCGGTATCGACGCCGACCACCTTGCCGTCCAGGTCCTCGAGCCCGCTGATGCCCTTGCTGGTGTGGGTCGCCAGGGACTGGTCGCTGTCGTAGTAGGGCTGGGCGAAGGACACCGACTCCAGACGCTCGTCGGTGATGGTGATGGAGGACACCGCCACGTCGATGCGCCCAGACTGTACCGCCGAGAACAGGCCATTGAACGGAATGTTGCTGATCTCGACCTCGTCGTAGCCCAGGCGGCTGCCGACCTCGTTGACCAGGTCGATCTCGAAGCCAACGTAGTCACCGCTGTCGTCCTGGAACTCCCAGGGCAGGTTGCCGATGTTGGCACCGACCTTGAGGGTTTCGGCCATCACGCCGCCTGCTGCCAGGCCGGCGGAAAGGGCGGTGGCCAGCACCAGGGAACGCTTGGAGAAGGTCTTGTAGGAAAGGCTCATGGGATATTTCCTCTGGTTATTGTCGTTGTTGCGGGTACAGCAGAAAACACGGGGTTCATCGGCGACGTCAGACGACGCCGGTCGCTTCACCTTCCCGGGCAAGCCAGGCCCGGGCGATCTCTTCACGGGTGGCGAACCATACGCCCTCGTGGGCCTGGGCGTAGGCGATAAAGTCCTTGAGCGCGCGAATCTTGCCGGGGCGCCCGACCATGCGCGGGTGCAGGCCGACGGACATCATCCTGGGGCCGCGGGCCGACTCCTCGAACAGCACGTCGAAGCCTTCCTTGAGGTTGTCGAGAAACTCGCGCCCCGAGGTAAGCCCAGGAGAAAGCCAGAAGCGGAAGTCATTCATGTCGGTGGTGTAGGGCACCACCAGCTGACGACTGCCCACCACTTCGGTGAAGTAGGGTACGTCGTCGTTGTAGGCGTCGGAGTCGTAGAGGAAGCCACCCTCTTCTACCAAAAGGCGCCGGGTGCGCACGCTGGGTCCGTAGCGGCAGTACCAGCCCACCGGGCGCTTGCCGGTGGTGGCGGTGATCGACTCGATGGCCAGGCGGATGTGCTCGCGTTCCTCGTCTTCGCTGAGGCGAAAGACCTCCTCCCAGCGATAGCCGTGACTGCAGAATTCATGGCCATCGGCGCTGGCGACACGGGCAACGCGGGGGTTCTGCTCCAGCGCCACCGCGCAGGCAAAGAAGGTCGAACGCACGTCGGCCTCGCGCAGGATGTCGAGGATGCGCCAGATGCCGACCCGCGAGCCGTACTCGTACATCGACTCCATCGCCAGATTACGGGTTCCAGCGGGAGTTACGTAACTCCCCCACTCGGTCATCGACTCCTGGTCGTCGTCGCCCATGGCGAAGGACCTTTCAGAGCCCTCCTCGTAGTTGACCACGATATTGACCGCCAGGCGGGCGCCATTGGGCCAGGCCCCGGTGGGGGGAGTATCGGCGTAGCCGACCAGATCACGCTGCGGGAGCATCCCGTTTCTCCTGAGGTCGCCAAGCAAGTGACGACCCTGGTTATTGGTGTTGTTATCGACCGTCTGGCGGCCCTGTCAGGATTGCACGCAATTCTGCGTGCGATGTGAACAATAAAGCACAACCGTACTCGCAGCGCAAATGGCAACTAGCCAATGGTGGGGTATGGGGTTGGGGCCTGCTGAACAGGTAGTCGAACCCCGGCCAGGGACTCGACGGGAAGGAAAGCAATCGAGAGGCGGGAAGGCGCTGCCGGTGGGGGCCTGCAGCGCCTTGTTGTGGGCATTACCAGCTCGGCGCGGTCTCGGCGTCCAGTTGCTCGATGGCGCGATGAAGCTTGCCGGTGGACAGCGCGGACCCAAGCAGACGCAGGCGCCAGGTCAGGTCGATGAAGGGTCGGATGGCCTCGGGCACGACGGGGGCGTCGGCCATGCTGCGCCGCTTGAGGAAGGAATTGTGCCAGTCGATGACCCAGCCCGGACCGACCCCGACCAGTTCGTTGTCGATCACCACAAAGCGGCCGCTGCCTTCTTCCATCACGATATTGGCCAGCGACAGGTCAGGGTGGCTGAGCCTGGCGCCCACCGCTGCGCGGTGGCGGTCGTCCTCACGCTGCCAGCGGGCCAGAAAGCTACCGATCGCATCCAGGTGCTTCCAGCCGTCCACCCGTCTGAGCAGGTAGTCGTCGATGTAGCAGAAGGCCCCGGAGTATTCGTCGGCCAGGGCGCGAAAACGCTCGTCCGACTGCGTCATCTCGAGAAAGCGATTCACCGCCTCCGCCGCCGAAGCGATAGGCGCCTTGTCTGCCCTGGAGCGTTCGATCTGCTTGAGAGATGGCCCCTGGATCCACTCTTCGACGACCAGCTCGTCGTCGTGGGCGAGTATCGCCGGGAAGCTGAGCCCCGACGCCGGCAGTTCGCGAATGGCGTGACTCAACGCGATCTGACGCGGCGAGAAGGCGCTATAGACCTTGACCTTGCGACCGTTCATCCAGCCGGCAAACGACAGCCTGCCGGCCTTGGTCATGCCGGGAGAATGCTTGCTGCCCAGAGGCGTCAGATCGGTGATGGTCCGGTCCTGGACGGTGATGCTCCCCAGTGGCGTTTCGGCCACCTTTTTCTTGAAAAACGTTCTTATCATGTCGCCTTCTGACGTTATCCCTGCACATTCGCGCGGATAGTAGCACGCTAAACGTGCACTACCTATGCGCCGAAAGGGGCGGGCTATGCGTCGAAAGGGGCGGGGCCCGTGCCGCCCAGCCAGGCAGGCCTTCTCCCCCACGACGGGCTGTCTCCAGAGCATCACTGTGCAGCAGCAGCTCCGCTCGTTTTGCTGTGAGCCAACGTCCTCGCTCCCGCTTGTCGTTTTTCGTCGTGGCCTTTCCGATCGCGGACATGGGTTTTGCCCTGTAATTAGCAACGCTTTAGGGTTTTCATGGGCGAAAAATGTATTTTTCGTTCCGATTTTCTCGTCAAAGCAGGAGCTCCCGATGAAAACCACCGAGGCCGCCGCCCGCCAGCACGGCGACAGCGGCAAACGCCGCTTCTTCGGCCATCCCTGGCCTCTCGCCACCCTGTTCGGCATGGAGGTGTGGGAGCGCTTTTCGTTCTATGGCATGCAGGCGATCCTGTTGATCTACCTGTACTACGAGGCCAGCCGCGGGGGCCTGGCGATCGACCAGTCGGTGGCCATCGGTATCGTCGGTGCCTACGGCAGTTCGGTCTATCTGGCCACCATCCTCGGCGGCTGGTTCGCCGACCGGGTGTTCGGCGCCGAACGCACCCTGTTCTATTCGGGCATCGTGGTCATGCTCGGGCATATCGCCCTGGCCATCCTGCCCGGTGTCTACGGCGTCACCGCCGGCCTGATCCTGGTGGCGCTGGGCAGCGGCGGGGTCAAGGCCACCTGCTCGGCGCTGGTGGGGTCCCTGTACGAGCCCGGCAGCCCCCGGCGCGACGCCGGCTTCTCGATCTTCTATCTGGGTATCAATATCGGCGGCTTTGTCGGCCCGCTGCTGACCGGTCTGCTGCAGCAGAACGCCGGCTTCCACTATGGCTTCGGCATCGCCGCCGTGGGCATGGCGATCGGTCTGGCCCAGTACACGGCGGGACGCAAGGGGCTGCCCGATGATCAGAAGGCCGCGCCGGACCCTATCGCGCCGGCGACCCTCAAGCGCTACCTGGGTATCGCCCTGGTGGTGCTCGCCCTAGTGGTCGGCGCGGCCCTTGCGGGCTGGATCCGTGCCGACAATCTGTCCGGGGTGATGCTTGGCATCATCGCTGTGGCGGCGCTCTGCTACTTTGCGGTGATCCTGCGCTCCACCCACGTAAGCCCCGAGGAGCGCAGCCGGGTGCTGGCGTTCATTCCGCTTTTTCTGACCAGCGCCGCCTACTGGGCGCTTTACAGCCAGTCCTACACCGTAATCACCGCCTTCTTCGATCAGCGCGTGGATCGCAGCCTGTTCGGCTGGGAGATTCCGGTGGGCTGGCTGGTGTCGGTGCAGGCGCTGACCATCATCCTGTTCTCGGGGGTGTTCGCCTGGCTGTGGACGACGCTGGGCAAGCGCCAGCCGTCGTCGGCCGGCAAGTTCGTGATCGCCATGGCGATCATCGGCGCTACCTTCCTCGGCTACCTGCCGTTTCTCGGCAGCGAAGGGGCGAGCATGCCGCTGGCCATGCTGGTGCTGTTGCTGCTGGGCTTCACCGCCTCGGAGCTGTGCCTGTCGCCGATCGGGCTGTCGGTGACCACCAAGCTCGCGCCGCGGGCCTTCCAGACCCAGATGATGGCACTGTTCTTCCTCTCGCTGGCGCTCGGCTTCGCCGCCGGCGGCAAGCTCGGCGCCTTCTATACCGAGGACACCGAAGTCGGCTACTTTATTGCCATGGCGGCCATCGGTGGTGTCAGCGCCCTGCTGCTGGCGGCCTGCCTGCCGTTCATTCGCCGGGCCATGCGCGGCGCGGACTGAGCTACCGCCAGGGTCGGCCAGCGCTGGCAACAAGAAGCTGGCCGACCTTGTCTCTTTCGGCACTCTTTCGACCCTCTCTCGACACAGGATGTAGGCATGCCTCCCGACCACGCCATCCCGGGCCTTTCCATCAGCGACCATCGCCTCGAGGTGCCGCTGGACTGGTCCCACCCGGACAGCGGCGAGACCCTGAGCCTGTTCTACCGCGAGGTCTGCGCGTCAGACCGTGTCGACGAGGAGCTGCCGCTGTTGCTGTTCCTGCAGGGGGGCCCCGGCGGCAAGTCGCCACGCCCCACCGCCAATGGGCCGGGATGGCTGCACGAGGCGCTCAAGCACTTTCGGGTGATCCTGCCCGACCAGCGTGGCACCGGGCGCAGTTCGCGCATCACCGAGGCCACCATGGCCGCCTTCGACAGTGACGTGGCCGGCGGTGACTACCTGGCCTGCTTCGACGCCCACGCGGTGGTCGCGGACTTCGAGCACCTGCGCAAGACCCGCTACCAGGGCGCCACCTGGACCACGCTGGGCCAGAGCTACGGCGGCTTTCTGACCCTGACCTACCTGTCCTACGCGCCCCAGGGCCTGAGCCGCTGCTATATCACCGGCGGTCTGCCGGCGCTCGACGCCGACCCCGATGAGGTCTACCGCCGCACCCACCGTCGGGTGGAGCGCAAGCTTGAGGCGTATCTGGCGCGCTTTCCCGATGATCGCGAGCGGATCGACGCCATCGCCGACCATCTGCTGGACCACGATGTCCGCCTGCCCGACGGCGACCGCCTGAGCGTGCGCCGCTTCCAGAGCCTGGGACTGATGCTGGGCATGGGTGACGGGGCCGAGCAGCTCCACTGGCTGCTCGAGGAGGCCTTCGCCGACGACACGCGAAGCGCGCTCAACCATCACTTCCTGGTGGAGGTGATGACGCTGACCGGCTTCGACGAGAATCCGCTGTTCGGCGCCATCCACGAGAACATCTACGCCAATCCTGAGCGCCTGTGCGACTGGGCTGCCGAGCGCCAGCAGGGGCCACAGTTCGACGAGCGTCATCGCCCGCTCAGGCTGACCGGCGAGATGATCTACCCCTGGATGTTCGACGAGATCCGTGCCCTCAAGCCCTTCCGTGGGGCGGTACACCAGCTGGCCCGGCGACCTCTGGCCAGCCCCTTCTACGACGCCAGACAGCTCGCCGCCAACCGGGTGCCGGTGGCGGCGCTGATCTACTTCGACGACATGTACGTGGACGCCGAGCTGTCGCTGGCCACCGCCGAGGCGATCCCGCGACTACGCTACTGGATCACCAACGAGTACGAGCACGACGGGCTGCGCCAGGACCCAGGGGTGTTCCGTCGGCTCAAGGCGATGCTGGACGATTGACACTCATCAAGGACGCAGCCCATGACCCCTTCCCACTGCGCGGGTGTCCCCGCCGGCAATCCCTTCAAGACCGCCATGGCCAGTGGCCAGGCCAGAATCGGCCTGTGGCTGTCGCTGGGCGACCCCTACTGCGCAGAGATGTGCGCCAGCGCCGGCTTCGACTGGCTGCTGATCGACGGCGAACACGGCCCCAATGATGTGCGCTCCATGCTCGCCCAACTGCAGGCGGTCGCCGCCTACGACAGCCACCCGGTGGTTCGGGTGGTGAACGGCGAGACGGCACGCATCAAGCAACTGCTGGACATCGGCGCCCAGACCCTGCTGGTGCCGATGGTCGACACCCCGGAGCAGGCCCGCGCCATGGTCGCCGCCACCCGCTACCCACCGGACGGGGTGCGAGGTGAAGCCTCCGCCATCGTCCGGGCGTCACGCTGGAATGCACGGCCTGACTATGTGCATAGGGCCAACGACGAGATCTGCCTGCTGGTCCAGGCGGAGAGCGTGACCGCGCTGGATAACCTCGAGGCGATCTGCGCGGTGGACGGCGTCGACGGAGTCTTTGTCGGGCCCGCCGACCTGGCCGCTTCCATGGGCCATCTCGGTGACGCGGGCCATCCCGAGGTCCAGGCCGCCATCGACGAGGCCATCGCCCGCATCGTTGCCAGCGGCAAGGCCGCCGGCGTGCTCACCGGTGACCCGGAGCTTGCCAGACACTATCTCTCCCTTGGTGCCAGCTTCGTGGCGGTGGGGCTCGACGTCAGCCTGATGATGCAGGCGGTGCGCCAGCGTGCATCGGAGTTTGCGCTTGGCCCGCAGGCAGTCGACTCGCAGGAAGACTCATCCACCAGCGCTGGCCCCCGGTCCCAGGGCCCCTACTGACCTGACTCCGACCGGGGGCCCTGATCACACCGACCGGGGGCCCTGCTGCCACCGGCTGGGGACGTCACCACTCGCCGCCGCCGCGCTCCAGGGCGGCGGCGATGGCCTGGGGAATCGGTTGGCCGCTGCGCTCGCTGGCGAACAGGTACTCGCCGGCCGGATTGACCTCGAAGAACACATGACGCCCCTCGGGTGTGACCCTTAGATCGATGGCGCCGTAGGCCAGTCCGAGCTCTCTCATCAGCGCGCGCAGTCCCGCCTCCACTTCATCCGGCAGGGTATAGGGGAAAACCTCGGCGCTGCCCACGCCACTGCGGTAGTCGACCTCGTACTGCGGCTCGCTCCTGAAGGCGGTCGCGAACATCTCGCCGACCACCGCGGTGACGCGCAGATCCAGCGCCAGCGGGATGTATTCCTGAAAGATCACCGGCGCCAGACGAACCGCCTCGAGCCTGGCCATCTCGTCCTGGCCGACCTTGAGGGTCTCTCGCGGCGCCTCGACGATATTGCGAAAGGCCTTGCGCACCACTCCACCATCGCCGTGGCGGGCGATAAACTCGGCAGCGGCGTCCGGGCGATTGGTGATCAGGGTATCGGGAATCTCGAGCCCCAGCCGGTGGGCCAGACGATGCTGGGTCAGCTTGCGCTGGGCGCGTTCGTCGGCCAGCGGATGGTTCATCCAGAAGCTATCCAGGGCATACCACAGTCCAAGCACCGCCTCCTGGGTCTCGGACCAGGCAAACAGCCGTTCGGTGCCGTCGCCCAGGGCAGGGTCCAGGTCAAAGGAACGGATGCGCCGGTTCCATACCGAGCGCACCTCGTCCAGCGCCAGCCGGCGCCCGTCGCCAAGTTCCAGCCACAGGCTGTCACCGCTGGCACCTGCGTAGGCCAGGATTCCCAGGCGCCGGGGGAAGTCGGCGACGTCGATCACCTCCACCGGCGAGTGAAGATGGGGCAGTACCCGCTCGACATGGGCATTGTCGGCAAACGACAGGATCAGGATCATGCTCGGCTCCCTCGAAAAAGGCGGGCACCGACAGGGTGCCCGCGGGTCCTGTCATCGCTCACCGTCCACCAAGCTGCACGTAGGCCGCCCAGGCCTGCTGCCAGGCCAGCATCCCCTGCTGATCGAGCATGCCCTGCTGGTAGAGCTGGGCGTACTGCGCCAGCAGTTGAGCGTACTCGCCAAGCAACGCCTGGCTCTGATCCTGCTCGCCTCCGCCGTCCGCCACCGGCGGCTTGAGCGAGGCGCCCGACGGCGCCTGACCGGTGGCCAGCACAAAGGGCTGCAGCGGCTGGGCTGGTTGCATTGGTTGCATCGGCTGGACGGGCTGGTTGCCCCAGCCCCCCGGTAGCGGATTCTCGAAGGCCTGCTTGCCGCCCACGGGGCCTTCCACCAGTTGCTTGGTCGGCACTTCGAAGATCTGCTTGGGAGGCGGGTCAAGCGGCTTCCATTTGCCCGGCTCCAGGCCTGGATCCTTGCCAAAGTCCTTGGGGTTGTCCTTGGGCAACTCCTTGCCGCCGTCCTTGATGCCATCCTTGATCAGGTCCTTCGGTCCCTCCTTGACGCTCTCCTTGACCGGCTCCTTGACGAACTCCTTGGGGTTATCCTTGGGCCGCTCTTTTGGCGGATCCTTGATCGGTTCCTTGGTGAACTCCTTGGGGGTGTCCTTCGGCAGCGCCTTGGGGTGCAACGGCGTGCACGACACCATCTCGCCGATGGCGCTGCGGGGGCCATCCAGGCAGGCCTGCATTCGTGCCACCTGGCCCTCGGTGAACATCACCATGGTGTCGTCGTCGACGTAGTCCATGTAGTTCATGAACATGTCGCCATCGGGGCCGTTGTCGCAGGACACCTTGGGAAAAGTCGGCTTGCCCAGGTTGGCGCCGCCCTGGTTGGGGGTGTCGTCGACGAAGTCCGAGCCGGAGCAGCCGGTGCCGTCGTCTCCCCAGATATGAAAGAGATTGAGCCAGTGGCCTATCTCGTGGGTAGTGGTGCGCCCCAGGTCGAACGGCGCCCGGGCGGTGCCCATGTTGCCGAAGCCGGTGTAGGTCACCACCACGCCGTCGGTGGCGGCGGGACCGCCGGGGAACTGGGCGTAGCCGAGCAGGCCACCGGAAAGCGGGCAGACCCAGATATTGAGGTATTCGTCTGCGGGCCAGGCATCCTTGCCGCCGCTGGCGTCGGCCTTGACCTTGTCGTCATCGACAAAACCGCTGACGTCGGTGCGGGTGCGGGTGATGCCATCGGTGGGGTTGCCGTCGGGATCGCTGGTGGCCAGCGCAAACAATAGCCTGGCATCGGCGGCCACCGGCGCGAAGGGCGCAGGTACCGTCGAGACGTCGGCATTGGCCTTGCGAAAGTCCTCATTGAGGATCTCGATCTGGCTGTCGATCTGCTCCCGCGAGATGTTCTGCTCGTCGGTGTTGTAGACCACGTGGACGACCACCGGGATGCGGGTGCACCCCGGACGCTGGACGATGGTGCCACGCATGGCGCGAAAGGCGTGTTCCTCGATGCGCGATCGCCGCCTGGCATAACCGGGGTCCTGGTCCAGCAGTCGCCGGTGAACCGCCATGGTGCCACAACAGCGACACCGTTCCGGATGGGTGGTGTTATCGGACATGCAAGCCTCCCCGCCGGCCAGCCGGTCGGCGTCGTGAGTACAGGTTCAATGGCCAGCAACTGGCCTCAAGTGGCCCCACAACGCACGGTATTGGCGGCGTTGGTGGCCTCAATGACGGGTAATGATCAGAAGATCGTCCTCCAGCGCATCGATATCGTAGTCACCGTCCCAACCGGGCAGTGTCAGGTGCAGTTGATCGCCATCACGCCGCCACTGACCACGGGCATCGCAGGCAAGGCGGTCGGCGGCGTCTCCGGTGTGGAGCTCGACGGCGCCGTCCTGGTGCAGACACAGGCGCCTTCGCGGCATCCGCGAGGGGGTGACAGCCGGCGAATCCGGGTGCCGCAGCACCGTGCAGTCGCCGATGCCTTCCTCGCGCATCTCGATCCAGTCTCCGCACAGGTCCTTTGGCATCACATCCTCCTGATCGGTCTTGTCTTGCTTTACCTGATCTTGTCTTGCCTGTTCTCGTCTCGCCGGGGCGTCACTCGATCACTGGCTGGGTGAGTGGCTGGGTGAGCGGCCTTGCCACTGGCTCGTTCAACGGCCCGTTGACCGAGACCGTCGCTCCCATTCCCTGCGCGAGCGCAGCAGCGCCAACCGCTGCCAGGCCTGACGCCAGCCGGCGTCCAGCTGCGCCGACCAGACGCCTTGTCCCTGCCAGCGACGATACTGGGCCAGCAGTGCTTCATGGTGGGCCTCGAGCTGGCGCCAGGGGTCGCCCAGGTGGTGGCGCTCGTCGCCACGACAGTGGCATTCCGGCAGGGGCGCGGCGTCAACCGCGTGCAGGCCGGCGCTGGTGGCCACAAACCCCAGGTTCATTGCCACGATCTTCATGGCGTAGGACGGATCCACCGTGGCCAGTAAATCGTTCGGTCCGTGGATGGCGTCATTGGCGCCGTCGGCCCCTTCGATGGTCAGCACGGCGGGTATCCCGGCGTCGATAAAGGGCACATGATCACTGGCAAAGGGGTTGAGCGAGACCTGCAGTTCGAGATCGGTGAAGCGGCCTCCCGCCGCACTCAGGCCATCGATCATGTCCTGGCTGAGGGGCGCGCCTTCCAGCAGTACCGCCGCCGGTGTGGCGTTGATCGAGCCGATCATGTCCATATTGAGCACCCCGGCGATGCGCCCCCGCTCGGCAGCGGAGAGTCCCGCCACGAACTGGCGGCTACCGTGCAGCCCCTGCTCCTCGCCGCCGAACAGCACAAAGCTCAGGTCATCGTCGAAACGCTGCCCGGCCAGCACCTCGGCCATCAGCATCAGCGCCGCCGAGCCACTGGCGTTGTCGTCGGCGCCCGGCGCCGGCGCGGACGGACCGCCCTGATGGTTGACGCTGTCCAGGTGAGCGACCACCAGCCAGTGACGGGGGCTGGCGGCCCGCCCCGGCAGCCGCGCCAGCAGGTTGATGCTGCTGGCGCCGCCGGGCAGCGTTACCTGCTGGCGATCCACGGCCAGCCCCGCCGTGGTCAGCTGAGACTCGGCCCAGTCCACCGCCTGGGCGTACTCGGCGCTCGATGATAGGCGCGTCGGATAGGACACCAGCTGACTCAGCAGGGTGACGTAGCGGGCCTGGGAGGCCGACGCGACGACAGCGTCGACGGCCCGGGATCCTGCGGCGTCGCGACGAGGCGCAACCTGGCGAAACAGACGGGTCGATTCGCTTAAAGGGAACAGGCGGAAGCAGGGCGCTTCACTTTGCTCAAGGGGTTTGTTGATCCTGGTGGCCTCTGACCTGGACAGGTCCACCACCAGATAGCGCCCCGCATCCAGCAGCACCGGGACCTCGGGATGGGCCTGCTGGAACAGCCGACCCTTCTGGCAGACGCCGTGCAGTCTTCCCTGGCCCAGGTCCTGCACCATCGCGTCATCGGCGTCATGCAGGCTGGTGGCCTCGCGGACGGCCCGCCAGCGGGCGTTGGCGGCGACCAGCAGCCGTTTGCGTCCAGCCTCCACCAGCCAGCCACCAGCTTTCTCGACGCGCTCGGTCAGCGTCGCGTCGCCGCTCCTTGCCTGATGCAGTTCGACCTTCATGTCGACTCCCTGCCGTCAGCGCGTGCACCGAACCATCGGTTTCGGCGTCGCCACGACGACCGCCGCTGAACCGAGGAATGGGGCTCAACGGACTTAGTCGGGTGGTACTGAACTACTAAGGTAGTTCGTTCCTCACTCGCCGCCATCACTCGTCACGACAATCACGCGTCGACATCGGCACGATCACTTGCCGGTGAACACATGCCAGGCTATTGATTTTCAATCAAATATTAAGCGCAGTGGAGAATTTTGAAGAGATCAGCCTGCTGGTCGTGTCAAAAAAAGAGCACAGAAAAACAGTACACTGCGTATAGGTGAAACTTCTTCAACAGAAATGCGCTAAAGCTGAGCGCTTTTTCACAGTGGTAAAATTAACAACACGATAGCTCGCCGTGGCGCTGGAGAGCTCCCCGGCTCGACGACACATAACCGTCACTTACCCGCATTTTAGCCCTATCTAATCGACAAGATTGACGTTTTCGGCGCTAGAACCCACCTTTCGGATGCCTTATACTTTTGTCGTAAATTTACGATCTCGACACCCGTCGGGATCGTTTTCGTTTTCCAGGAGGCCCGATGGCAATCTCCATCACCCATCTCAGAGCTCGTCATCCTCGCCTGGCGGAGCTCGCCCTGGCCCTCGGTGGCTTTGGCATCGGTACCAGCGAGTTCGTGATTATGGGCTTGATGGAGCGTGTCGCCCAGGACCTGTCGGTCAGCGCCGCCGACGTCGGCTACGCCATCTCCGCCTATGCCCTGGGGGTAGTGGTCGGTGCGCCGCTGATCTCCGCGCTGGCCGCGCGGGTACCTCGGCGCACCCTGCTGATCTGCCTGATGCTGGTGTTCGCCGTGGGCAACATCGCCAGCGCCCTGGCGACCAGCTTCTGGCCCTTTGTCGGTCTGCGTTTTCTTGCCGGCCTGCCCCACGGCGCCTACTTCGGCGTGGCCGCCCTGGTGGCCGCAGCGGCAGTACCGGTGGAAGAACGCGCCCGAGCCATCAGCCGGGTCATGCTGGGGCTGACCAGCGCCATCGTGATCGGCGCGCCGCTGGCCACCTGGGCCGGCCAGTGGTTCGGCTGGCAGTTCGCCTTCTTCGCGGTGGGCGTCGTGGCCTTTGTCTCCATGGGCATGATCAAGCTGTTCGTGCCGCGCCAGCCGCATGACGTCAAGGCCAGCCCCAAGCGCGAACTGACCGCCCTGGTCAAACAGCGGGTGCTCTACACCCTGGGCGTGGCCAGCATCGGCTTTGGCGGCATGTTCTCGGTGTTCAGCTATGTGGTACCGACCCTGCGCGCCCAGGCCGACATGCCCGAGATGGTCGGCCCCTGGGTGCTGGCGATCTTCGGCATCGGCGGCATCATCGGCAATCTGGTGGGCGCCCGGGCAGCAGACAAGAACCTGATGAAGGCGGTGCCACGCATCCTGCTGTGGTGCCTGGTGGTCCAGGGCGCCTTCTACTTTGCCGCCGACAACCTTTACACCGGCATCCTGTTCGTCGGCCTGGTCGGCACCAGCATGGCGCTGGGTCCGGCGCTGCAGACACGCCTGATGGACGTGGCCGGCGACGCCCAGACCATGGCCGCCTCGATGAATCACGCCGCCTTCAACTGCGCCAATGCGCTGGGCGCCTATCTGGCCGGGGTGACCATCAAGGCCGGTGCGCCCTGGTCCTCCAGTGGACTGGTCGGCGCCGGGCTCGCCCTTGGCGGCCTGGTGGTGTTCTATATCGGCCTGCGCGCCGAGAAGCGCAGCGACAGGCGCCGCGCCGCGGCCACCGACTGCGCCAGCGAGAGCTGATCGTTCGCCCCGGACTCAGGCGCCGCCTTCGTTGAGCGGAAAGCGCAATGTCAGGCACCGCCTTCGCCAAGCGAGAACCGCAATGACAGGCGCCGCGCCGCGTCCCCAGGCTTAGTTACCGCCTTCGGCAAGGAAACGATGCAGGCGCCGCGCCCTTGCCCAGGCGGTCCAGCCGCCCATGGCGATGAAGCCCACCAGTCCATGCATTGCGCTGTGACGCCACCAGGGCCTCATGCCACCGACCAGAAGTAGCGCACCACGTGGAAGAAGATCGGTGCCGAGAAGATCACCGAATCCAGACGATCGATAAAGCCGCCATGCCCCTCGATCAGGTGCCCCCAGTCCTTGATCCCGCGATCGCGCTTGATCGCCGACATCACCAGTCCCCCGACGAAGCCGAGCAGCACGATCATCAGCGCCAACAGCGCCGCCTGGCCCATGGAAAAGGGGGTCATCCAGGCCAACCCGGCGCCGACCAGGGTGGCACTGGCTACCCCACCGAGGAAGCCTTCCAGGGTCTTGGAGGGCGATAGCCGGGGGGCGATACGCCGGCGTCCGAGCAGCTTGCCCCAGACGTACTGCAGGACATCGCTGAGCTGCACCACCACGATCAGAAAGGCGATCAGCAGCACGTTGCGCCCCTCGTAGCCGGGGATTTCCAGGCTCAACAGCGCAGGCACGTGGGATACGCAGAAGACGCACACCATCAGCGCCCACTGGACCTCGCTGACCCGCTCGAGAAAGCCCTGGCTATCTCCTCTCAGGGCCGCCACCACCGGCAACAGCAGAAAGGCGTAGACCGGAATGAAGATCGAGTACATGCCGTAGTACTGGTGCCAGATGAACAGGTACTGCACCGGCAGCACCACGAAGAACACCAGCGCCAGGGCCCAGTGATCGGCCCGTCGTGACGGCACCAGGCCGATGAACTCGCGCAACGCGGAAAACGAGGCGAAGGCAAACAACAGCACCACCCCGGTCCTGCCGCCGAGCAGGGCGATACCCATCAACAGCGTCATGATCCACCAGGAGCGGATGCGCTGGTTGAGGTTCTCGATCACTTCGTTTTCGCCCTCGGGCGAATAGCGGCGGGCCAGTACGAAGCCAACGCTACTGGCCACCAGCAAGATCCCGACGATGGCGGCGAGCAGGGTGCCGAGACCGGCGGGAATCACGATATCAGTCATTCGGCGCCCCCTCCCTGGGGCCAGATGCCTCGGTGGCGGAGCCTGGGGTGCTGTTAGCTGGGGTGGTAGAACCTAGATGCGCGGTGTCTGGGGTGGTGGTGTCTGGGGTGGTGTTAGCTGGGGTGGTAGAGCCAGGGGTGGTAGAACCTGGATGCGTGGTGTCAGGTGGCGCGGTGTCGGGAGACACGGGGTCGCTGGGAACGCTGGCCCCGGCCGGCGCCAGCGCCTGCAGCGCCCGCTTCGCCCGGGCGAGAAAATCGGCCTTGTCCTCGCCCTCTATCCGAGCCAGCGGCTCGCCGTAGTTGAGCGTGCATAGCAGCGGCAGCGGTACCACCTCTCCCTTGGGCAGCACCCGATTGAGGTTATCGATCCATACCGGCACCAGTTCTACCTCGGGATAGTCGCAGGCCAGGTGGTAGAGCCCCGGTTTGAACGGCAAAAGGCCCTTGTCATCGGTATTGCGGGTGCCCTCGGGAAACAGGATCAGCGAGTCGCCGCCGTCGAGCGCCTCACGCAGCACCGCCAGGGGGTCAGGTTGGCCGGGCTTGCGCTGGCGGTCGACCAGCACCCCCTTGAAGACGTCGTGGATCAGAAAGCGCCGCAGCCGTGACGCCAGCCAGTAATCGGCGCCCGCCACGGGGCGGGTGCGCGCCCGCAGGCGCGGTGGCAGGGTGGTCCAGATCAGCACGAAGTCGCCATGACTCGAGTGATTGGCAAAGTACAGCCGCTGACGTGCCACCGGCGCGACTCCCGACCAGATCGGCCTGGGCGCCGTCACCAGCCGTGCCACCAGCCGGATCAGCACCCCCGTCAATGCCGCCCGCCAGGCTGTTCCTCTCATGTCTTATGCTCCCTTGCCCATGCTCGGACGTTGTTCCGCCCCGGCTGATTGACGCTCCCCGGATCCACCGCCGCCATCGGCTTGCCTTTTTCCGATCTCGCCGCACGCCCAGGCGGTCCTGTTTCCCTCTCCACGGCGCTTTTTCACGGGAGTTCAGGGGGAATTCACGGAGAGTCCAGGGGGAGCGATGGCCCCACCGAGCGACGTCGCGGGTCAGCCTGGGCGGATGCAGGCCCAGGCCCAACTGTGCCATACTTCGCCACCTTGTCGCCCGCGAAGTCGCCCGCGAACGGCGCACGATCCCCAAGGCCTCCAAGTGAAGACCCCGCCCATGTCCCAAGGTACGCTGTTTATCGTTTCTGCCCCTTCCGGCGCCGGCAAGACCAGCCTGGTGCGTGAATTGATCGAGGGTCTCGACGGCATTCAGGTCTCGGTCTCCCACACTACCCGCCCCATGCGCCCGGGCGAGGTCGACGGCGTGAACTACCACTTCGTCGACATGGCCACCTTCGAGGCGATGATCGAGCAGGGTGACTTCTTCGAGCACGCTCGGGTCTTCGACAACTGCTACGGCACCTCGCGCAGCGCAGTGGAGACACTGCTGGCCGCCGGTCAGGACGTGATCCTGGAGATCGACTGGCAAGGCGCCCGCCAGGTTCGCGAGCAGATGCCAGAGGCTGTCTCGGTGTTCATCCTGCCGCCTTCGCGGGAAGAGCTTGAACGCCGCCTGTCGAGCCGCGGCACCGACGACCATCAGGTGGTCAGCGCGCGCATGCGTGAGGCGGTCAGCGAAATGTCCCACTACAGCGAATACGACTTCCTGGTCATCAACGACGACTTCACCACCGCCCTGGACGAGCTGCGCGCCCTGGTAGTGAGCCAGCGCCTGGCCACACCACGCCTTGGCCAGCGCCATGCCCCGCTGCTCGAGGCGCTTCTGTCCGACTAGAACACGCTATCAAAGGCAAGTCGCCGAGGAGCGCGGGCAACCCACGGCTCCCACGGCTCGCTTTTCGGCGCTGCAACCAGACCCCGGCGTCTTGTCACAGGCGGCGTGACTCGAGTAATCTAGCCTGTCACTTCGCAGGTGCAACCCCCGGGCGCAATCGTCGACGGGGGCACAGTCCGTCTCGCCGACCGCGAAAGGCCAGCACCTGCCCGACACACCGTCTGTCAGATCAGGAAGGGCCCAATGGCGCGAGTTACTGTCGAAGATTGTCTGGAACACGTCGAGAACCGTTTCAAGCTGGTGATGATTTCCACCCAGCGCTCCCGGCAGCTGGCCCGTGGCTCACGCGACGCGCTGCTTCCCTGGGAAAACGACAAGCCCACGGTCATGGCGCTGCGCGAGATCGCCGAGGGCCTGATCGACCACAGCGTGCTGGACGAGCCGGTCGAGGCGCCCAGCCGCTTCCGTCCCGAGTACCAGGCCTCGCCCTCCGAGGAATGATCGTGCCGAAGGCGGCCGCGGGTCGCCCTTCGGACCTCTCATCACGCAGTCAGGGCACGCCACATGTTCACGATCGACGATCTGTCTGACCGACTCGGAGGCTATCTGCCCGCCGAGGAAATCCAGCAGGTCAGGCGTGCCTTCTATTATGCCGAACAGGCCCACGACGGCCAGCGTCGTCGCTCCGGCGAACCCTATGTGACCCACCCGCTGGCGGTGGCCAATATCCTCGCCAACATGCACATGGACCATCAGAGCCTGATGGCGGCCATGCTGCACGACGTCATCGAGGATACCGGGGTCTCCAAGGATGCCCTCGCCGGGCAGTTCGGCGAAGCCGTGG
Source organism: Halomonas sp. MMSF_3323 (assembly GCF_030733595.1). Classification (NCBI taxonomy): domain Bacteria; kingdom Pseudomonadati; phylum Pseudomonadota; class Gammaproteobacteria; order Oceanospirillales; family Halomonadaceae; genus Halomonas; species Halomonas sp. MMSF_3323. The sequence continues at coordinate 99,830 of NZ_JASHIT010000011.1, forward strand.
CCGAACTGGTCGACGGCGTCTCGAAGCTCACCCAGATCACCTTCGAGGACAAGGCCGTCGCCCAGGCGGAAAACTTCCAGAAGATGGTCATGGCGATGTCCCGGGATATCCGGGTAATCATCGTCAAGCTGGCCGACCGGCTGCACAACATGCGTACCCTGGGCGCGCTGCGCCCGGACAAGAAGCGCCGCATCGCCCGGGAGACGCTCGAGATCTATGCCAGGGTGGCCAGCCGCCTCGGCATCAATACCATCAGGGTCGAGCTGGAGGACCTGTCGTTCCAGGCCATCCACCCGATGCGCGCCGAACGCATCAAGCGCGCCGTGGCCAGCGCCAGAGGCAACCGTCGCTCGGCCATCCGTCAGGTGCAGAATGCGCTGCAGACCCGGCTCGACGAGCACGAGCTCAAGGGCACGGTGATCGGGCGCCAGAAGCACCTGCTGTCGATCTATCGCAAGATGCGCGACCAGCGTAAGTCCTTCGCCGAAATCATGGACGTGTTCGGCTTTCGCATCATCGCCGACGACGTCGACAGCTGCTATCGCATCCTCGGCATGGTGCACAATCTCTACAAGCCAGTCCCGGGGCGCTTCAAGGACTACATCGCCATCCCCAAGGCCAACGGCTACCAGAGCCTGCATACTACCCTGTTCGGCAACAGCGGCATGCCCATCGAGGTCCAGATCCGTACCCGGGAAATGGAGGCGATGGCCAACAACGGTATCGCCGCCCACTGGCTGTACAAGGCCGGGCAGACTTCCCACCCGATCGCCGAAGGCAGCCGCGCCAGGGCCCGGGAATGGGTCAAGGGGCTGCTCGAGATGCAGCGCCATGCCGGCGATTCGCTGGAGTTCATCGAACACGTCAAGAACGACCTGTTCCCCGATGATATCTACGTGTTCACGCCGAAAGGCGACATCATGGAGCTGCCGCAGGGCGCCACCGTGATCGACTTCGCCTACGCCGTGCACACCGAGATCGGCAACACCTGCATCGCCTGTCGCATCGACCGCCATCTGGCCCCGCTGTCATCGCGCCTGGAGAGCGGCCAGACGCTGGAGATCATCACCTCTCCGGGCGGCAAGCCGAACCTCGCCTGGCTCAATTTCGTCGTTACCGCCAAGGCGCGTTCGGCCATCCGCCATGCGCTCAAGCATCAGCAGCATACCGAAGCGGTACAGCTGGGACGCCGCCTGCTGACCAAGGCGCTGGGCGAGTTTGGCGTGCATCTGGAGGACGTCGGCGAAGACGTCATGGCACGACTGCTCAAGGAGATGGAGCTGCAGAGCGAATCCGCCCTGCTCGAAGCCATTGGCCTTGGCAATCGCATGACCCAGGTGATCGCCCGTCGCCTGGTGGAACTGCACCGTGGCGAGCGAATTTCCCATAGCGAGGCCGCCGAGGACAGCTCCAGGGTCACCATCAGCGGCGTCGAAGGCATGGTGATCAAGTTTGCCCGCTGCTGCCACCCGCTGCCGGGAGACCCGATCATCGGCCATCTGTCGGTGGGCAAGGGCATCGTGGTACACCGCTCCGAGTGCCGCAACCTGCAGGAATTGAAGAGCGACCCGGAGAAGCTGCTGACGCTCAACTGGTCGGACACCATCGACGAGGACTTCCCCGTGGCGCTTCGCCTCGAGGTCGAAAGTCGTCGCGGCCTGGTGGCCGAGCTGGCCGGCCTGATCACCGACGCCGACGCCAATATCGAGCGCATCGGCATCGAGGAGCGTGACGCCCGCCTCTCGATCGTCAATCTGACACTTTCTGTGCGTAATCGGACCCATCTGGCACGCATCATCAAACGACTGCGTAACCTTTCGCATATCGGCAAGATCTCTCGACTTGGCAATTGAGCCCCGACGCCAGGGCCGTCATCCCGATGACGGCCCTGGTGGTGGTGTTGCTATTTGCCGCTGACACGACATCAGGAGTCAACAATGAGCAACAAGGCTGTCATCAACACCGACCAGGCGCCCGCCGCCATCGGCCCCTACGCCCAAGCCATCAAGGCCGGCAACACCGTCTACATGTCTGGCCAGATTCCGCTGGACCCGGCCACCATGGAGCTGGTTTCCGACGACTTCGAGGCCCAGGCGCGCCAGGTCTTCACCAACCTCAAGGCGGTGTGTGAAGAGGCCGCAGGCACGCTGCAGGACATCGTCAAGCTCAACCTCTACCTGATCGACCTGGACAACTTCGCCACCGTCAACAAGGTGATGGAAGAGGTCTTCACCAAGCCGTACCCGGCGCGTGCCGCGGTCGGCGTCAAGGCCCTGCCCAAGGGCGCCCAGTTCGAAGCCGAGGCGGTAATGGTCATCGGCGACTGATGGACGGAGCCTGAGGTCAGGGCCCGAGGCGTCTGGATTTCCGGCCTCGCTCCCTGCCTGGGCAACCCGGGGATGCGACTGTTTCTTGCGCTCACGCCGCCGACTGCGCTGCGCCAACGCCTCGGCGGGCTGGCCGACCGGCTGCACGCCGAACTGGGCGGGCGCCGCATCCCCGACGACAACCTTCATCTGACGCTGGCCTTCCTCGGTGAGCAGAGCGACACCACCGCCTTGAAGCTGCGTCGCTGGGTCCAGCGCTACCCCTGTGCGCCCGGTCGGCTGACCCTCGACCACGTAGGCTACTTCCACCGGCCCGGCATCGTCTGGATCGGTCCTTCCTCTCCCCCCGACTCCCTTCTCAAGCTGCAGAGCGACCTGTCGCGACAGCTCACCCGATGGGGCCTGCCCCACCAACCGCAGCAATTTCGTCCCCATGTATCGTTACTGCGTAGTGCGATGACTCAATCAGCACAACCTTTATCAGAAGATTGTTTCTGCTGGCCTTATACTTCAATTCAACTAATACAGTCATCAATTAGTCATGAAGGCAGCCGATATACCACGCTGGCATCCAGTCGATAACTCGGTATGGGTAGCTCTGCCATCTGACCGATAGTGGCACCCTTGAGCGTAGGCTCCGGCCAGGCACAGGAACACCACCTTTCGTACACCCGGAGGGTCTGCCTGTTGACCGATCTACCTGGGGTTGGCCCATCGACAAGAGCTTTTCCGCTGTGCAGAAACCTCACGGCTATGCAGAAGAATGTGACCTGAATCACGAACGATGGTGGGACCCGGGACTAGCGTATTACAGCACAGCAACGTCAACGATATCCGGGCAAGACGCGACAGTGGCACGAGTGCGAATGCCAGTGTCGAAAGCCATTTGCAAAAGACAATAACGAACAGCGCTCGGGCCAGCCGGATTCACGACCCGAGGACACAACAAGGATAGGGGAATCGCCATGACTACCTCACTCGCCCGCCCGCTGGCCTGCTGCCTGCTCATGGGACTCGCCTCTACCGCCACGGCAGGCCCCACCCTCGGCCTCGGCTCCACCAGCGAGGGCACCGGGGCACTGGATCTGGGCTATGACTGGACCTTCGACCTGAGTCGCTATCATCCCTCACTGGACCTGCGCCTGGGCACCGGGGTGATCCTGTTCGAAGGCGACGACCGTAGCGCCAACCAGGCCTTCTACCTGCGTCCTGCGCTGCGCTACAGCTGGGACCACGTCTTCGTGGAAGGCGGCATCGGTGCCTCGGCCTTTATTGACACCCATATCGAGGACCGTGATCTGGGGAGCTCCTTCCAGTTCGAGGATCGTCTCGCCCTGGGTCTACGGATGGGCCCCTACGGCGATCTTTCGATCAGTGCCACCCACTACTCCAACGCCAGTATCAAGGAGCCCAACGATGGCTTCGAGCTGTATGCGCTCAACTGGCGCCTTGCCTACTGAAGCCTTGCGGGATGTGACCGACAAGGGTCAGACCCTGGCGATGCATTCGGCGCACTCGCGACACCAAAACGAATACGCTTTTATCGGACAAGACGTGCGCTGCACTATCTTGTCATGCCATTTTTAGCGGTGACTCCCGTTCGTCCTGAACAAGACGGGGCAAGCGATCGCCTCTGCGTTGCCACTACCGCAAAAAAGTCCGCAAGAAAAAGTCGCTAAGAAAAAGCCCGCAACCTTGTTGCGGGCTTTTTCTGCTATCTGGCCGGCAGTTTTCCGTTGCCGGCCTTGCGCTGTCGGACCTTTTGAAACCCTCGTCGATCCGGTGCTCGACGCCAGCCTTACTCCACCACGCCGGCCTTGAGAAAACCGCCTTCCTTCAGCACCTGGGTATAGCCGTCGCGGAAGGTCGGGTAACGGAAGCGATACCCGCTGTCGATCAGCAGGCTGGAGTCGCAGCGCTTGCTGGCCCTGCGACGCAGCGGTGACTGGATGGTTTCGGTACATTCCACCTTGAGCTGTTTCGCCAGCCAGGTCATTACCTCGTTGAGCGGGGCCGGCTCGGTGTCACTGGCCAGGTACAGGGGCTCGAGGGTGGCTCCCTCCAGCGCCTTGCCGATCAGATGGGCCAGCACCCCGGCGCAGTCATCGCGGTGGATACGGTTGGAGTACATGGTCGGCGACGCCGGCGCGATGCGGCCCTCGCCCACCTGGCGGATCAGGCGGTCACGCCCAGGGCCGTAGATGCCGGAGAAACGCACCACGCTGCCGGGCAGATCATGTTCGATCAACGCCTGCTCGGCCTCTCGCATCAGCACACCGGAGAAGCCGGTGGGTTCAGCCGGGCTGGTCTCGTCCACCACCTCGCCGTCGCGCTGGGCGTAGACGCTGGTGGAGGACACGAAGAACACGTGGCGAGGCGCCTTGTCACGGGTGGTCATGGTCGCCAGTACCGCCTTCAGGCCCTCGGGGTAGGCGGCGCGATAGGCTTCCTCCTCGAAGCGGTCGGCGCTGACCACGTAGACCAGGATGTCGGCATCGGGCAGTTCAGCCAGCGTCTCGGGGTCGGCAAGATCGACCTTGACGCCTTCGATACCCGAATCCGCCAGGCGCTCGGGCCGGCGACGCGCGCCGATCACCCGGTGTCCACTGGCGAGCAGCTCGCGTCCCAGCGTTATGCCAATGTCGCCACAACCAACAATCAGTGTCGTTGTCTTCACCTTTACCGCGTCCCCCTGATATAAAATCCCTATGAGGCTCCGGCCCGGAGACCCGCGCGTCCAGCGTCTGGCGCCTCGATCAATACCCCGGATAGAGGATGCCGATCGGCACCATCATGACTCTAACAGAACTCCGCTATATCGTAACCTTGGCTCAGGAGCGCCACTTTGGCCGCGCCGCCGAGCGCTGTTTCGTCTCCCAGCCGACCCTCTCGGTGGCGGTGAAGAAGCTGGAAGAGGAGCTGGAGGTTGCCCTGTTCGAGCGCTCCAAGTCCACGGTACAGGTCACACCCCTCGGCGAAAAGATCGTCGAACAGGCCCAGCGCGTACTGGAGCAAAGCAGCGCCATCAAGGAACTGGCCACCGCCGGCCGGGACCAGTTGGCAAGCCCCTTGCGTATCGGTGCGATCTATACCATCGGGCCCTATCTGTTCCCGCACCTGATCCCGGAGCTGACCCGCGGCGCGCCCCAGATGCCGCTGTACATCGAGGAAGGCTTTACCGGCGGGCTGCGCCGCAAGCTCAGAAATGGCGAGCTCGACGCCATCATCGTGGCGCTGCCGTTCACCGAGACCGACGTCGTCACCAAGCCGCTCTACAAGGAAGACTTCGAGGTGCTGCTGCCGGCGGAGCATCCCTGGGCCGAGCGCGAGACCATCGCCAAGGAAGACCTCCTCGATGAACGCCTGCTGTTGCTGGGCGAAGGCCACTGCTTCCGCGACCAGATCCTCGAGGCCTGCCCGGCGATCAGCCACAAGCTCAACAGCCCCAACAATACCCTCACCGCCGAAGGCGGATCGCTCGAGACCATCCGCCATATGGTGGCCTCGGGACTCGGCATCACGGTGCTGCCACGCTCGGCCATCGGCACCAGCCACTACGAGAGCGGCATGCTGATCAGCCGCCCCTTCACAGCCCCCCCCGGACGTACCGTGGCGATCGCTTGGCGCGCCAGCTTTCCCCGGCCCAAGGCCATCGATGCGGTGACCGAAGCCATCGCGCGCTGCCGCGCCGCCGAATCGGAGACTCCGTGAGCGGGCTGGCGGACCCGGTCACGACGCTCAAGGGGGTCGGCGAGGCGCTGGCCCTGAAGCTGGCCCGGCTCAAGGTGGAGCGAATCGAGGACCTGCTGTTTCACCTGCCGTTGCGCTACCAGGACCGCACCCGGATCACCCCTATCGCCACCCTGCGAGGGGGACACGAGGCGGTGGTCGAGGGTGAGGTATCCGCCGCCGACGTGGTCCGCGGTCGCCGCCGCAGCCTGCTGGTACGACTACGTGACGGCAGCGGCATCCTCAGCCTGCGCTTCTTCCACTTCTCGCCGGCGCAGCAGCAGCAGTTTCGCCCCGGCGTGCGGGTGCGCGCCTTTGGCGAGGCCCGCGCCGGCGCGACCGGTCTGGAGATCTACCACCCGGAATATCGTCTGATCGGTGGCAGTGAACCGCCGGTGGAAGACCACCTGACACCGATCTACCCCACCACCGAGGGGCTTGCCCAGGCACGTCTGCGGGCGCTGATCGACCAGGCCATGACGCTGCTCGAAGAGACCCCCGAGGCGCTGCCGGACTACCTGCCGGAAAACCTGCGTCAGCGCTTCGGCCTGGCCTCGCTGCACGATAGCCTCGCCACCCTGCACCATCCGCCCCCCGACAGCGACGTCGAGGCGCTAAGCGACGGGCATCACCCGGCCACCCGGCGATTGGCCATGGAAGAGCTGCTGGCCCACCAGTTGAGCCTGCGCGAGGTGCGCCTGCGCATTCAGTCGGACGGCGCGCCGGAGCTGCCCAGCGGTCGAAGCCTGAAGACTCGCTTTCTGGCCCAGCTGCCGTTTTCGTTGACCGGCGCCCAGCGTCGCGTGCTCGACGAGATCGGAGCCGACCTGGCCAGGCCCGCGCCAATGCTGCGCCTGGTCCAGGGCGACGTCGGTTCGGGCAAGACCGTGGTGGCGGCGATGGCGGCACTGACGGCCATCGCCGGCGGCTGCCAGGCCGCCATCATGGCCCCCACCGAACTGCTGGCCGAGCAGCATTACCGCGCCTTCCGCGACTGGTTTGCGCCGCTGGACATCGACGTGGCCTGGCTGTCGGGCAAGCTCAAGGGCAAGGCGCGCCTGGACACCAAGGCCGCCATCGCCGACGGTCGAGCGCGCATGATCGTCGGCACCCACGCCATCTTCCAGGATGATGTGGTGTTCTCTCGTCTGGGCCTGGCGATCATCGACGAACAGCACCGTTTTGGCGTGCATCAGCGTCTGGCGCTACGCGAGAAGGGCGAACAGGGCGGGCTGACGCCCCATCAGCTGGTGATGACCGCCACCCCGATTCCTCGCACCCTGGCGATGAGCGCCTACGCCGACCTGGACGTCTCGGTGATCGATGAGCTGCCGCCCGGGCGTACCCCGGTGACCACCGCTGTGGTGCCGGACGAACGCCGGCCCGAGGTGATTCAGCGCATCCGCTCGGCCTGCGACGAGGGCCGCCAGGCCTACTGGGTCTGCACCCTGATCGAGGAGTCCGAGGCGATGACCTGCCAGGCCGCCGAGGTGACCCACGAGGAGCTGACCGAGGCTCTGCCGGGCCTGGCCGTCGGCCTGGTCCATGGGCGCATGAAGGCGGCCGAGAAGGCCGAGACGATGGCCGCCTTCAAGAGCGGCGAGCTGGACCTGCTGGTTGCCACTACGGTCATCGAGGTCGGTGTCGACGTGCCCAACGCCAGCCTGATGATCATCGAGAACCCCGAACGTCTGGGGCTATCGCAGCTGCATCAGCTGCGTGGCCGGGTGGGGCGCGGCAGTACCGAGAGCTACTGCGTGCTGCTCTACCATCCGCCGCTGTCGGAGTCTTCCAAACAGCGCCTGTCGGTCATGCGCGAGACCACCGACGGCTTCCGCATCGCCGAGAGGGACCTCGAGATTCGTGGCCCCGGAGAGGTGCTGGGCACCCGCCAGACGGGGCTGGCCCAGATGAAGATCGCCGACCTGGAGCGCGATGCCGACCTGTTGCCGCGCATCACTCCACTGGCCGATGCCCTGCTCGAGCAGGCAGCGGAGGCCAGCAGGCCACTGATCAGGCGCTGGCTGGGCGAGGAAGCCGGCCGCTATGGCCAGGTGTGAACCGGGTGTGGGCCAGGCGTGGGCCGGGTATGAATCAGGTGTGCGTCACAGGTGCTTGAGCAGGCGCTGCAGCCGATCAAGATCCTGGGCGTCGCCCACCAGTCGCAGCTGGCCGGCCATCATGGCATCGAGGAAGGTGCGCTGGGAGGGGCGCCGGAGTACCTTGATCGCGGTCTGACTGTCCTGGAAGCGTAGTTCCAGATCGAGATCCACTGGCAGTCCGCGCTGACTCTCGATCCCCGTGGGACGCATGCGATAGTGGCGCGCGATGGACAGATCTTCGGTGGCGATGCCCCAGTCGAGCCCACCCCGGTCTTGCAGACGTTCGCGGAATCGCGCCTTGCGCTTGAAGGCCCGCTTGAGCATGACGCCCAGCAGCCACAGCATCAGTCTCAGGGTCATGTTGCCTCACCGGTCGACGGGTAGGCGCGGCCCGCTACCGGGCCGCGATATCGATCCACCGCCTGGAGGACAGGCGGTGGTAGTCGTCACCTCAGCGGGCGACTGCGTCCTTGAGCCCCTTGCCGGGCTTGAAGGCGACTGTCTTGCTGGCGGGAATCTTCAGCGGCTGGCCCGTCTGAGGGTTCTTGCCGGTGCGGGCGGCACGCTCGCGCACGGTGAAGGTGCCGAAGCCGATCAACGACACGTCCTGGCCGGAAGACACGCTACCGGTGATTTCGTCGAGGATGACGTTCAACACCTGGCTGGCCTTGTCCTTGGATAGATCGGCACGCTCGGCAATCGCCGCGGCGAGTTCTGGCTTGCGCATACAGCCCTCCTGGTTTGGCTTGATACTCCGGTGCCGTGACACCGGCATCATTGTTATGGAAACACTGTCCGAGTGTCCACACGGGCAGTCCCCGGCCCTGCGCCGTGACAACAGGATCGTTGACCACGACGATGAACATCACGGTGCGCTCAGCGCTTCCTGACTGTCTTTCGACTAGCGAGAGCCACCGCCGACGGGACCTTGCCTCTTCCATCGGTACGAAACCGGCGATACGACACCGGCCAGCCACACGTCGTGGCGGTCGTCCCCGATAGAATTGCCCTGCCTCGGTGGCACCTTCAACGACGGCTGTATCGCGTACAACCCGCGCCGTTGACGAACCTAGCCTAGCAACGGCGGTGCCGCCCGCGCCAGTTCGACTTTCCGACGAACGCATTTTCCCGTCAACGCAAAGCCCTGCAGACGCCCTTCGTCATCCTCGGCCAGGGCGCTGATATCCTCGCCGTCGGCCTCGATTCGCCAATGCACCTTGTCGGTCATCGGCGGCAGCGCCACCACCGGCAGCAGCGGCGTCTTGACCAGCACCGGCCAGGGGCCGTAGCGCACCTGGGTGGGACGACCGCACAGGGTCGCAGCCAGCGCCTTGGCTGAAGCCTGCAGCGGCTGCACGTACATGGCATTGACACCGTCCACCGAGGCCACATCACCCAGCGCATGAACACGAGGATCGGAGCTTTTAAGGTAGCGATCGACGGCGATGGCATCATTATCTGTCGCGATACCGGCCTCTCGCGCCAACCGAGAGCGCGGCTTCAGACCGGTGGCCACCAGCACCATATCCGCCTCCAGCTCATGGCCGTCGTCGAGGTGCACACCGATGTCACCACCGGCACCTTCGAGCCTGCTCACCAGACGGCCATGGATGACGTCGATGCCGGCCTCGATGAAGGCCTGGCTCAGGGTCTGACCCAGCCGCCGGGGCAGCAACCTGGGCAGCAACGAGGGTTCAGGGCCGACCAGGCAGACGCGATGACCACCGGCGTGCAGATCGTTGGCAAATTCACAGCCGACCAGTCCGAGGCCGACGATGGCCACCCGAGCCGGGCGCCCCAGCGCCTCGAGGCCTGCCGAAAAACGCCGATAGTCGTCGAGATCATTGATCGAGAACACCCGTCCGGCCAGGGCATCGGGAATCTCGAAGGGCGCCACGGGGCTGGCACCGGTGGCAATCACCAGATCCGACCAGGGCAGGCGTTCCTGGCCCAGGCTCAGGGTGCGCGACGCCAGATCGATGGCATCGACCCTGGTGTGGGGACGTACCACCGCGCCCAGTTGATCGGCCAGTTCCAGCGCCGAGCGCGCGGCCAGCCGGTCCGCCGCCAGGCCCTTGGCGAAGCCGGTGGACAGCAGCGGTTTGGAATAGTCATCGCCTGAGTCGGCGCTGATCAGGGTGATCGGTCGGTGGGCGTCCAGCGCCCGCACCTGGCGTGCCAGGCCTATGCCCGCCATGCCGGTACCGATGATGGTCAAGGGTCCTTGCATCGCTTCCTTCGACTCTGCCGACGACCGCCGGGCGGTCGCTGTTGAAGCTGGGCCGGCCCGCACGGGGCCACACCAGCGGGTGAGTGCTGGGCCACATGGTACACTATGCGCCGACCGACCGGAGCACCGCCGTCCGGTGACGACAGCCCTGCCGAGGCCGCATGACACAGCTTCCTTCCACATTCCGCTCCCTGGAGGAGCGCTCGGGGTCCGAACCGGGTAATCCCGCGCCAGCCACAGCCTCTTCGCCGAATGCCGACGCGGCCGATATCGTCGACCCCGGCTGGGTGTCGCTGGCCTCCGGTGGCATCGCGGTGCCCGCTGACTGGCACGCCTGGCTGGCCTCGCGGGACTCCCTGACAGAACGCCTGATCGAGGCGGCAGGCGCCGGGCACTTTCGCGTACGCCTGCTGGCGGAGGCCAAGGGCCTGCCGTGGCCTGACGAGGCCCACCTGCTGGGTCTGGCCAGCGACGAGCAGGCCTGGCTGCGCGAGGTCGCCCTGTGCGTGGACGAGGAGCCCTGGGTGGTGGCGCGCAGCGTGGCACCGATCGTCGAGCGTCACGACGCTCCCTTCGAAGGCCTCGGCGAGACCTCTCTCGGCAGCTGGCTGTTTCGCCAGCCCGATCTCGAGCGCAGCGCCATTCAGATCGGCCGTAACACCAGGCCGATCCACGGCTATACCGGACTGTGGCAACGCCGCTCGGTATTTCGTCACAGCGGCTGGGTGCTGCTGGTGCAGGAGAGCTTTATGCCGACCATGGGCCGAGCGTTGTCGCTGTCGGCCTCTGCCACCGGCTGACTAGCTGTCGCTCACCGGCTGTCACCCCGCCATCGCCCTTCCGTCGCCAACTTCGGAGCGAGCCGCCTGGCTGGTCATGGCCGTCGGCTCGCGCTAGGCTGCGCCAAGGCTTCTCGGCGATGTTTCTCCGAGGAGCGACTGTTGCCCGGCTTACGCCTCATTTTCGCCTGACCTGCGCCAGAGCATGAGAGAAACCGATGGATCGTTCGCTGCTGCGTCCCCCTGGATACCTGAACCGAATTCCCGACTTTCTGGCGCTGATGCGTCTGGACCGCCCCATCGGTACCTGGCTGTTGATGTGGCCGACCCTGTGGGCGCTGTGGGTGGCCTCCGAGGGCATTCCGGCCCGTGACACCCTGCTGATCTTCGTCGCCGGCGTCTACCTGATGCGGGCGGCGGGCTGCGTGGTCAACGACTACGCCGATCGCCACTTCGATGGCCACGTCAAACGCACCAAGAACCGACCGCTGGCCACCGGCCGCATCAGTGAGCGGGAGGCCAAGGTGCTGTTCGTGTGCCTGCTGGGATCGGCCTTCGCGCTGGTCTGGCTGACCAACGGCTTTACCGTGTGGCTGTCGTTGATCGGAGCGGTGCTGGCCGCCAGCTATCCCTTCATGAAACGCTACACCCACTTCCCCCAGGTGGTGCTGGGCGCAGCCTTCTCCTGGGCCATTCCGATGGCCTTCGGCGCGGTGCTCGGCGAAGTCCCGATGGTCGCCTGGCTGCTGTTTACCGCCAACGTGCTGTGGACCGTGGCCTACGACACCGAATACGCCATGGTCGACCGCGACGACGACCTCAAGATCGGCATCAAGTCCACCGCGGTACTGTTCGGCCGCTGGGACACCCGCATCATTGCGCTATTGCAGCTGGCTACCCTGGGGCTGCTGGCCTGGGCCGGCAGCCTGCTGGCGCTGGGCGGCTTCTTCTGGCTCGGCTGGCTGGCCATGGGCGCGACCTTTGTCCACCAGCAGCGGCTGATCAAGAGCCGTGACCGCGACCGTTGCTTCCAGGCCTTTCTCAACAACCACTGGTCGGGCCTATTGCTGTTCGCCGGACTCGGACTGAGCCTCTATCCCTCCCTCGGGTGAGGGAAATGCCCGTCTCGGTCGCTCGACAATGGATACAATGTCATCTAATTGTCACATTGACGTGGTGTCATTTGTCACCGTCGAGTGTAAGACCCTGACCAAGAGGCTCCCGGGATGACCGCCAAGACCGTACTGATCGTCGATGACGAAGCCCCGATCCGCGAAATGATCGCGGTGGCGCTGGAAATGGCCGACTACCGGGTGCTCGAGGCGGACAATGCTCAGGCCGCCCACGCCATCATCGTCGATGACCAGCCAGACCTGCTGCTGCTGGACTGGATGATGCCGGGCACCAGCGGCATCGAACTGGCCCGCCGGCTCAAGCGCGAGGAAACCACCGCAGAGCTGCCGATCATCCTGCTCACCGCCAAGGGTGAGGAGGACAACAAGATCCAGGGCCTCGAAGCCGGCGCCGACGACTACATCACCAAGCCATTCTCGCCGCGAGAACTGGTGGCCAGACTCAAGGCAGTTCTGCGACGCGCCACTCCGCGGGGCGTCGAGGACCCGGTGGAGGTGGAAGGCCTCAAGCTCGACCCGGTCAGCCATCGCGTCAGCGTCGACGGCAAGTCACTGGACATGGGCCCCACCGAATATCGCCTGCTGCAGTTCTTCATGACCCACCAGGAGCGCGCCTACACCCGTGGCCAGTTGCTCGATCAGGTCTGGGGTGGCAACGTCTACGTGGAAGAACGTACCGTCGACGTGCATATCCGCCGCCTGCGCAAGGCCCTGGGGGAACCCCATCAGCAACTGATCCAGACCGTACGCGGTACCGGTTATCGCTTTTCGGCCAAGGTCTGAGCGAGCCATCGACGCAACGCAGCACCAGGAGGGATGAGGTGAACGGAGCCGAGAACTGACGTGGGTCGTCTGTGGAGACGAGAAGTCTGGCGCCTGGCCGTGCTGGTGGGTCTCGGCGCCTTGCTGGGCTGGCCCTTCTCGCTGTCCAGCGTAGGCATCGGCCTTGGCCTGGCGCTTGGGCTCAGCTATCACCTGCGCAACCTGCACGCGATGCACGACTGGCTGACCCACCGCCCCCAGCAGGAACCTCCCACCGCCAGTGGCCTGTGGGGCGAGCTGTTCGATCGCCTCTATCGCTATCAAAAGGGCCAGCGGATCACTCAGCGCCGCCTGCGCTCGACCCTGCAGCGTATCCAGGAGTCGTCCGAGGCGATGCGCGACAGCGTGGTGATGCTCGATCGCCACGGCGACCTGGAGTGGTGGAACAGCTCCGCCGAGCGCATGCTCGGCCTGAAGCCGGCACTGGACCGCGGCCAGCACATCACCAACCTGCTGCGCGACCCGCGCTTCGTCGGCTACTTCAATGCCCGTGACTACCGCGAACCGCTGAGCCTGCCCTCCCCCATCGACGAGAACATGATCCTGCAGTTCCAGATCACCCTGTACGGTGACGATGAACGCCTGGTCATGGCCCGCGATATCACCCGTCTGCATCGCCTGGAACAGATGCGCCGCGACTTCGTCGCCAACGTCTCCCACGAGCTGCGCACGCCGTTGACCGTGCTCACCGGCTACCTGGAGACCTACAGCGACATGGCCGGCATGCTGCCGGAGCGCCTGGGCAAGGGGGTCGCCCAGATGCAGAGCCAGACGCGCCGCATGCAGAATCTGGTCAACGACCTGCTGCTGCTGTCACGACTCGAGAACGACCAGGGCGGCAGCGACCATGTTCGCCTCGACCCCACCACCCTGCTGCAGGCGGTCAAGCGCGACGCCGAGGCATTGTCAGGCGGCCGCCAGCAGATCGAGGTGGTCGTCGAAGAATCGCGCAGTCTCACCGGCAGCGAGAAGGAGATGCACAGCGCAGTCTCCAACCTGGCCTTCAATGCGGTGCGCTACGCCGGTGACGGCGCCCATATCACGCTACGCTGGCGTGCCTACGGCGAAGGCGCCTGCCTCGAGGTGGAAGACGACGGCGAAGGCATCGATCCGAGGCACCTGCCACGCCTTACCGAACGTTTCTACCGGGTCGACAAGGGCCGCAGCACCGCCACCGGTGGTACCGGCCTGGGACTGGCCATCGTCAAGCATGTGCTGCTGCGCCACGAGGCACGCCTGGATATCGACTCCCGGCTCGGCGAGGGCGCAACCTTCCGCTGCATCTTTCCCTCGAGCCGGCTGGCAGCGGCCGACCCTGTGGCGCTCGGCCGCGCCGGCGCTGTGCACTAGGGCTTGTCTGAAAAGTGCCTGCGCTCGGTAATACGGCGTTAAAAATCGGCTGGTGCGCCAGCCCGGTCAAAATGCTCAATTACACCCCGTAAACTGCGCTTTCTCACCGATTTTTGCCTTGTCTAACCTTCGCTCGTCGACTTTTCGGACAGCGCCTAGGCCCCGCCAGAACGAACAGAGCGGGCTCCCATCAGCTCCTGGGCCCCAGCAGGATGACTGCGGCACCGGCCAGACACAGCGCGCCCCCGATCAGGTCCCAGCGATCCGGCAGGCGCTGCTCGACCCACCACAGCCAGCCCAGTGACGCCACGATATAGACGCCCCCGTAGGCGGCAAAGGCACGCCCGGCATAGTCGGCATCGGTCTGACTAAGCAGCCAGGCGAAGGCCACCAGACTCATCACCGCGGGCAGCAGCCACCAGGCCGAGGCATCATCCCGCCACCAGCGCCACACCGCGAAGCAGCCGGCGATCTCGGCCAGCGCAGCCGCCGTATAGAGCAAAAGACTAGGCAACAGCGCCGTCATGGTGACTCCCTGCTTTCCCCTTTTGAGGCCGTACGGCCATCGACAGCGCCGATAGCGGTGCTCAAAGTGCTGCTCAACGCCGTACGGCCATCGACAGCGCCGATAACGGTGCTCAAAGCGCTGCTCAACCCCGTACGTCCAAAGAAAGTGCTGCTCAACGCCGTAGCACCGGCAACTGCCGATAGTGCTGATCCCACATCAGCACCGCGCCGGCCACGGCCCCGGGGATCAGAAACAGGTTGGCCAGCGGGATCCAGGTGATCAAGGTCACCAGACCACCGAAGCTGAGACTCGGCCACCAGCGCGCCGACAGGCGCTTGCGCATGTCGGCGAAGCTGACCTTGTTGTTGTCCATCGGGTAGTCGAGGTAGGTGATCGCCATGACCCAGGCGCTGAAGGCCGCCCACAACAGCGGCGCGATCAGGTTGACCACCGGAATCCAGCTCAGGATAAACAGCCCGATCATGCGCGGCAGAATATAGGCCAGCTTCAACAGCTCCCTGCCCAGGGCGTCGAGACCGGTCTTGAGCCAGCCACGATCATCGATGGGCTCGCGGCCGGTCAGCTCGACCTCGGCCCGGGCCGCCAGGAAGCCGTAGAAGGGGGCGGCGATCAGGTGGGTAACCAGGGTAAAGCTGAAGAACACGATCAGCACGAGGCTGACCACAAACAACGGCCAGATCAGCCAGTCGAGCCATTCCAGCCAGCTCGGCACCATGGCCATCCAGCTATCGAGCCAGCCACCGAACTCACCGAGCACGTAGCTGAGCATGCCGGCGTAGACCAGCAGGTTGACCAGAATGGGAAGAAACACATAACGACGCAGGCCCTGGCTATAGACCAGGCGGGTTCCGCGGCGGACCGCCTCGAGGGCATTCAGCATGACATCGATCCTTGGCAGTGGCTGAAGATGACAGTGCCCCAACGACATCGGGCCATCGTCTCGACGATGGCCCGATGCTCAGAGTGCAGGCAACGACCCTGACGGGGCCGGCCTATTGACGCCGCTCAGGGCGTCGAGGTCAAGACGTGCTGCTGTCGTCGAGCAGTTCCTGGTTGAGGTCGTCAGGGTCGATGTGACGGATATCCAGGCCCTTGACCAGATAGATGACGTACTCGGCCAGGTTGTTGGCGTGATCGCCGACACGCTCCAGCGCGCGCAGGATCCACATGATGCCCAGTACCGGAGAGATCGAACGCGCATCCTCCATCATGAAGGTCATCAGCGAGCGCATGGCGCTCTGGTACTCGCTGTCGACCCGCTCGTCTTCCTGCACCACCTGCATCGCCAGTTCGGTGTCGAAACGCGCGAAGGAGGTCAGGGCGTCACGCATCATGTGACGCACGTGCTCGCTGATATTGCGCACCTCGACGAAGCCGCGGGTGCCGTTGTTGCCGTCGACCAGTTCGATGGCGTTGCGCGCGATCTTGCTGGCCTCATCACCGATACGCTCGAGATCCGACGCCGCGCGAATCACCGCCAGCACCAGTCGCAGGTCAGAGGCCGCCGGCTGACGGCGTGCCAGCACGCGGGTGCACTCGTCGTCGATCTTGACCTGCATGTCATTGACCGCGCGGTCGTTGTCGACCACACGAGAGGCCAGTGCAGAGTCGGCGTCGAGCAACGAACTGACGGCATCCTGCACCTGCTTTTCCACCAGGCCACCCATGGCCATCAGGTGGGTCTTGAGTTCCTCGAGCTCATGATTGAACTGCCTCGAGATGTGCTGGCTGTGGGTATCGCTGGTGATATCCATGAAGGTCTCCTGAAGAAGCATGGGACGGGACGCTAGCCCACCATGCGTCCAGTGATGTAGTTTTCGGTGCGCCTCAGGCGCGGATGCGTGAACAGGGTGTCGGTCGGGCCGTACTCCACCAGCTCACCGTTGTGCAAAAACGCCGTATAGTCCGACACCCGCGCCGCCTGCTGCATGTTGTGGGTCACCAGCACCAGGGTCAGATGCGGCTTGAGTGTGCGAATCAGCTCCTCGATCTTCAGCGTCGAGATCGGATCCAGGGCCGAGGCCGGCTCGTCGAGCAACAGCACCTCGGGTTCCACCGCCAGGGTCCGGGCGATGACCAGACGCTGCTGCTGGCCTCCCGAGAGCGACCAGGCCGACGCCCGTAGACGCCCCTTGACCTCGTCCCACAGCGCCGCCGACTTCAGTGCCCATTCGACCACATCGTCGATGCGGCGCTTGCTCAAGCCTCCCTGCAGACGCAGGCCAAAGGCGACGTTGTCGTAGATAGACATGGGGAAGGGGTTCGGTGCCTGAAACACCATGCCCACCCGACGCCTGAGCTCGGCCACCGCCACCCTGGGGTCATGGATATCGTGGCCGTCCAGATGAATCTGGCCGTGACGACTGACGTCCTCATTAAGGTCGTGCAGACGATTCAAGGCGCGCAACAGCGTCGACTTGCCGCAGCCCGACGGCCCGATAAAGGCCGTGACCCGATGGCGTGGAATGCGCAGGGTCAGATCCTTGAGCGCCGTCTTGCCGCCATAGGCCAGGGTCAAACCCTGGATATCCAGGCAGGTATCGGCCGCGGAAAACTCCATGACCGCCCCGCGTCGATTTCCCAGTCTTGCCTGGGCCAGCTGACGCTTGGGCAGCTCGCCATCGATGGACATTGCCTCTCCCTGCATCATCGGCGCACCGGGGCACCATGACGCTTACGCAAATAGTGACGCATGAATATTGCAGTCAGGTTAAGCACCAGAATCACCGTGACCAGCAGTAGCGCTGTGGCATACACCAGCGGCATCGCCGCCTGGACATCGCTGGAGTGAAAGGCCGCGTCATAGATGTGATACCCCAGGTGCATGAACTTCCTTTCAAGGTGGAGGAAGGGGAACTCCCCGTCCAGCGGCACCTGCGGCGCCAGCTTGGCGACCCCGACCAGCATCAGCGGCGCCACCTCACCGGCGGCCCGGGCCACCGCCAGGATCAGGCCTGTCAGCATCGCCGGCGTGGCCATCGGCAGCACCACCCGTGTCAAGGTCTCGAAGCGCGTGGCCCCAAGCGCTAGGGCGCCTTCACGCTGGTGCAGCGGGATCCGCGAAAGACCTTCTTCGGTGGCCACGATCACCACCGGCAAGGTCAACAGCGCCAGGGTCAGCGAGGCCCACAGCAGCCCGCCGGTGCCGAAGGTCGGCGAGGGCAGCGTCGATTCGAAGAACCAGCGATCGATGCTGCCGCCGATGCCATAGACGAAGACCCCCAGGCCGAACACGCCGTAGACGATGGACGGCACCCCGGCCAGATTGCGCACGCCGATCCGGACCAGTCGGGTCAATCGACCCTGGTGGGCGACCTCATTGAGATAGACCGCCGCCAGCACCCCAAAGGGCGTGACCAGAATCGACATCAACAGCACCATCAGGATGGTGCCGAAGATCGCCGGCCAGACGCCACCAGCGGTATTGGCGTCGCGTGGCCCCTGGGACAGAAACTGCCACAGCTCCCGCACCCAGTGGCCGAGTTTTTCATGCCAGGCCATGGCGTTAGGGCGCCAGGCCTCGAGTATCTCGGCAAGGGCTTGTTCCTGACGGCGCCCCTGACCATTCTCGAGCACCACCAGGTCGCCCTGCATGCGCTGCTGAAGCTCACTGGCCCGGCGCTGCAGGTCGGCCAGACGCCGATCCTCCGAGCGGTGGCCATCCTGGTCTTCCATGCTGCGGATCAGCGGTAATATCTCGTCGTGGGTCAGACGCCGACGTTCGTCGCGCAGGGCATTGATCTCCTTCAGCCGGGACTCGAGCACCGTCCAGGCATCCGGACCGGTCAAGCGCTGATCACCCGACTGCAAGGCCACCAGACGCCCGAAGAAGGTGCCCCAGTGGCGCCGCTCCAGCACCACCAGATCCTCCGGCGTGGTGTCTTCGGTGATCTGGTCATTGGCGAGCCACCGCCAGATGCCACCGCCGTCATCACGATTGGCGGTCAGATAGCGCCGCTCCAGCCCCTGCCTGGAAGGTAGTTCGCGGGTCTCCAGGGGAACCCCTATCACCGTCTCACCGCCCTTCAGGGTCAACTGGTGGACCGTCGCTGGCCAGAAATTGGACAGGCCCTTGACGCTCAACAGCACCAGCAAGGCCCCCAGCATGATCAGCGACAGCGCCACCGAGGCCGCTGCCAACCAGGCCAAGGGGCCCTCTCGGGTGCGCCGCTTGCCGGGCATGCCCACCGCGGTGTGGCCGGGAATCTTCATGCGTCCCCCTTACGCCGGGTAAAACGACGCTTCAGGCGGGCACGCACCACCTCGGCCAGGGTGTTGACCAGAAAGGTGAAGGCAAACAGGGCCAGCGCCGCCAGCAGCAGCAGCCGATAGTGGCTGCCCCCGGGTGCCGCTTCCGGCAGTTCGATGGCGATGCTCGAGGCCAGCGACCTCAAGCCATCCAGCGGGCTCGCCGTCATCAGCGCGCTGTTGCCACTGGCCATCAGCACGATCATGGTCTCGCCCACGGCGCGCCCGGCGCCGATCATGATCGCCGAAAAGACACCGGGCAGCGCCACCGGCAGCATCACCCGGGTGAGCGTCTGCCAGCGGGTCGCACCCATGGCCTGGGCGCCTTCGGCCAACTCCCGAGGCACATCACTCAGCGCATCCTCGGCAAGCGCGTAGATGCCGGGAATCACGGCAAAACCCATGGCCAGCCCGACGATCAAGGCGTTGCGTGCCTGCACGTCGAGTCCCCAGGACTCCTCGACCCACAGGCGCAGGTCGCCATCGAACCACCAACCTTCCCACATCGGCGCCACGCTCATCGCCAGCCACACCAGCAGCAACAGGCAGGGGATCAACCACAGGGCCGCCCAGCGTAACGTCAGGGCAGCCTTCAGCCGATCGGGCAACCACCGGTAGCCCAACGCCAGCAGCACCACCGCCGCGGGCAGCACCACCACAATCGACAGCGACTGCGCCAGGTGACGTTCGACCCAGGGCCCCAGCGCCAGACCGGCAATAAACCCCAGCACCACGCTGGGCATCGCCTCCATCAGCTCCAGCGTCGGCTTGAGCCGTGCGCGCAGGCCGGGAGACATGTACAGGCTGGAGTGCGCCGCAGCACCCAGGGCCAGGGGAATCGCCACCACCAACGCCCAGGCGGCCGCTTCCAAGGTGCCCCACAACAGCGGGGCCAGGCTCGCCTGGGGCACCGCGGCGTCATCCAGCCGATGGGGCAGCCAGCGATATTCGGGCTCGCCGCTCACGTCTGGCGATGACCACAGCGCCTCCAGCGGAAAGCTTGCGCCATCCGGCCAGAACAGCGGCAGCACCTCGACCAGCAGAAATACCGCAATGGCGACCACCGCCAACAGCACGCCAACCCCTCCGGCCGTGATCAGCATGGTCGCCAGGCGGTCACGTCGCTGTCTCGTCTGGTGCAGTGAGGTTATCGGAGAAGGGTCAGACATTGATCTTGGGCCATCGGTATATAGCGAAAGATTACGACAACTTCATGACACCCAGATGACAACCCGACCGGGGCCTGGCATCTCTCAAGGCCCGTCCCGTGGTAGTTCAGCCAGCCCCAGGGCATGTCGCTGAGCGGCCAGCACAGACGGCGGCAGCGCCACGAAACCCAGCTCCTTGACCACCCGCTGGCCCGAGGGTGACAGCACCATGTCGAGAAAGGCCCGTTCGACGTCGGGAAGCTCGCCCTCGGGGGGGCGATTGACGTAGATCAACAGGTCCCGTGACAACGGATAGCCGCCGCTTCGCAGCGATTGTCGGCGCGGAAGAATCCCGTCTTCGGCGTTGCCGATCGCTACCGCCTTGACGTCCGCATTCAAGTGATTCAGGCCGGCGTAACCGATGCCTGCGGGATCGTCACCCACGGCGGCCACCACGGCGGCAGAGCCAGCCGACACCATGACCGATACCTTGAATTCGCCGTCACACAGGGCGCGGCGACGAAACAATCCATGGGTGCCGGAGACCGCGTTGCGGCCATACAGGTGAATGGTGCCCCCCGGGCGCTCGAGCCCCAGCTGCTGCCAGCGCTCGATGCTCTCGCTGGCACCGCACGCGAGGGTGTCGGAAAAGATCGCATCGAGCTCTGCTCGAGACAGTCGAGACAAGGGGTTGTGGCGATTGACCACCACCACCAGGGCATCCTTGCCGACCACCACCGGCGTTGGCGCGTAGCCATGGCGCTCGATGAAGGCCGCGGACTCGTCCTCCTGCATGGGTCTGGACATGGGGCCCAGCAGGGTGGTGCCGGCGATCAGGGCAGGCGGTGCACTGGCCGAACCAGCCACCTGAAGCTGCAGCCTGACCCCCGGTCGCTGTTCTTCGAACTGCTCGCCCCATCGCAGCATCAACTCCGCCATGGTATCCGAGCCTATCGCATCGAGAGAGCCGGCCACGTCATGGGCGGCAACCTTCGCCGACACCAGCATGGAGGAAAGCACCAGGCCCGAGACCAGCCTCGACGCCACTCTTGGCGCCACTCCCGGCGCCACTCTCGACACCGCTGCCGGCGCTTCGCTCGACACCGCTATCGACAGCGTTCTCGGCCCCCGGCTGGGAGCCAACAGCGTGCGCTTGAGCGCACCTATGCAACGCGACAACCTAGACATGCGCTCCCCTGGGCGTTTCATGACACCAACGGTAGAGAAAGACTGACCCGGGTGGGTACCATGACGACACAACAACATCCACGACCAGGCGCCGCCCACCATGATGACAGAACTCGATGACGTTCCCGTGCCAAAGGGACAGCTGACGCTCCAGCTGGCCGCGACACGACAGCATACCAATGCCCACGGCGATATCCCGGCAGGTTGGCTGGTGGGCCTGATGGATCAGGCCGCGGAATGGACCGCCAGCCGCGAGGCGATGGGACGTACCGCCACCGTCGCCATCGAAGGCATGGACTTTCTGTGCCCGGTGCGTGTCGGCTCGCTGGTCTGCGTCTACACCGAGGTGCGCGATATCGGCCACAGTTCCATCAAGATCGACGTGGAGGTCTGGATCCGGTCCCTCCAGGACGCCGAAGACGCCGACCTGCACAAGGTCACCGAGGCGCGCCATGTGATGGTGGCACTGGATGACAACGGTCGCATACGCGGCGTCCGATCCGACGCCTGAGCGAGGCCTTCGAGAGAGACCAGTGAAAGAGAGGCGCGCCCGTGGCGCGCCTGGTTTTCCGTCGCTAGCCTTCATCACCTCGCCAGGCCCGTCACCGCCGGGTCTGCGCCACCACTTTTGAGCCTCGTCTGGCGTCAGGACTCGCCTTGGCCAAGTACGCTATCGCGGGCCTTCAGGTAGGCGAATTCACCGACGTCAGAGAACTTGCGTACCTGGCTCTGGAAATTGCGATAGGACTCGTAGATCCGCGCCGACGCCTCGTCGTTGTCGACTTGCTTCTGCAGTACCTGCTGCGAGGAGTCATGCAGGGCCGCCAGTACTTCCTCCGGAAACGAGCGCAGCTTGACGCCATGCTCGTTGACCAGAGCGTCCAAGGCCTCGGCGTTGCGGAAGGCAAATTCGCTGATCATGGCCAGGTTGGAGGCCTTGGCGGCTTCGTTGACCACCGCCTTGAGGTCATCGGGCAGCGCATTCCAGGCATCCAGGTTGACCGTGCCCTCCAGCACCGCGCTGGGTTCATTCCAGGCCGAGGTGTAGTAGTAGTCCGCCACCTGATGCAGACCAAAGGCCAGATCATTGTAGGGCCCCACCCAGTCGGCGGCATCGAGCACGCCGGTCTGCAGGGAAGTGAAGATCTCGCTACCCGGAATGGTCAGGGTGGTCACGCCGATCCCGGCCATCGCCTCGCCGGCGAGCCCTGGCAGACGCAGCTTGAGGCCCTGCATATCCTCGAGCGAGTTGATTTCCTTCTTGAACCAGCCAGCCATCTGGGTGCCGGTGTTACCCACCGCGAAAGGCTTGAGGTTGTGGTCGGCGTAGAGCTCGTCCCACAGCTCCTGGCCGCCGCCGTAGTACAGCCAGGCGTTGGTCTCGGTGGTGGTCATGCCGAATGGCACGGCGGTAAAGAACTGAGAAGCCGCGACCTTGCCCCGCCAGTAGTAGGAAGCGGAGTGGCCCATCTCGGCGGTTCCCTGGGACACTGCGTCAAAGACCTCCATCGGCGGTACCATCTCGCCGGCACCATGGACCCTGACCTTCATGCGTCCGCCGGACATCCGCTCGATACGCGCTGCCAGATCGTTGGCTCCGGTGCCGAGGGCCGGAAAGTTCTTGGGCCAGGACGTCACCATGTTCCAGGTGATGGTTTCCTGTGCGCTGGCGGTATTGACGAAGGGGGCGGCGGCCACGCCGGCGGCGCCGAGGCCGGCTGTCCTGAGGAAGGAACGACGTTCCATGGGGCGAGCTCCTGAAGCTTGTAGTGTCGACGCCGGGAGCGCAGGGAGCCGCGCTGAAGCGCCGTTCCCCGCGCTCGGCGTGGTGTCCGCCAAGCAGTATGCGGCAAAGCGAAATTCGCCTGCAAGCCACCACCACGCTGGTCGGCCCGGCGATGGCCGGGCCGGTTTCCTGCGTCTTGCTCAAGTCACCTCAGGTCGCCTGCTCGCCCACCGGTCGAGCGCTTCCGATCAGGCGGTAGACAAGCGCACCCAGCACACCACCGATCAGCGGCGCCACCCAGAATAACCACAGCTGCGCCAGCGCCCAGTCACCCACGAACACCGCCACCGCCGTGCTGCGCGCCGGATTGACCGAGGTGTTGGTCACCGGGATGCTGATCAGATGGATCAGTGTCAGACACAGGCCTATCGCGATCGGTGCCAGCGTGGCGGCCGACCGCGAATCGGTGGCACCGAGGATCACCACCAGAAACATCGCCGTCATCACCACCTCGGTGATCAGCGCCGCGGTCAAGCTGTAACCGCCGGGAGAATGCTCACCGAAGCCGTTGGCGGCAAAGCCGCCGGACAGGTAGAAACCGGCCTGGCCGGAGGCCACCAGGTAGAGCACCCCTGCCGCCGCCACGCCGCCGGCCACCTGCGCGATCACGTAGCCTGGCAGCTGAGACACGGGAAAGCGTCCCGCAGCGCAGAGCCCCAGTGACACCGCGGGGTTCAGGTGACAGCCAGAAATGTGGCCGATGGCGAAGGCCATGGTCAGCACGGTAAGGCCGAAGGCCAGGGAGACCCCGAGCAGGCCGATACCGACGTCGGGAAAGGCCGCCGCCAGCACCGCACTCCCGCATCCTCCCAATACCAGCCAGAAGGTCCCGAAAAACTCCGCTCCCAACTTGTTCATGCCTGCTTCTCCTTCTTCAGTGCGAGCGCCAGCTCTCGCAACCTTGCCCGGCCCATGCCATTCGTCGCAGACGAGAGGGAGCCGGGGCGAGTTTGCCTGTCACAGCGGCGCGACGCTGTCCTGGATTCGTCGGCCGACGACCTTGAGCAAGCAATGAATGGTGAAAGCAGAGTTAAATAACTTCGCGTTGGAAAAACAATTACCTCGAATGGCGGAGTCCGGCATCGAAAAAAACATCACCTTGGTACAATCTTTTTTTTATAAAACATCCATCTGGGGGAAAGAAACACCCCTATGCTGTCCATTTAAATAGCTTTACCGCTCTCCGCAATAAACCAAAATTATCCATTAAAATCAACAGCATAACCACAAACTAAAAGTACTCATCACCACTTCGCCCACCCTTCATTCAACTTCATCAACCTTGTGGATTTATCAAAAGAGCGATGCATCGCCATCTCGGCAAGCCAGCTATGGTTTGTCTTATATGCTTCTGAGTATTTCACAAGAGTTACGGCAAGCTACTTCTCCTGAATGGCAATAGTTCTGCCAAGGATGCCTGCCACGACCTTTCCGATGAATAATCAAGGGACCTCACGCCGTTCGAAGCGACTCGACACGGCATGACTGAGGCATCCATCTGTTGATCAGGCCAGAGGACTGCGATCAGCCCTCCTCCAACGTTGCCTGAGGGGCACCGGCGAACGCCGGTGCCTCGCCGACAGGGCGAAAACCCCGCTACAGCGCCTCCAGCTTGGCGAAGCCCAGCACCAGCCACTTGTCGCCGTGGCCTTCGAAGCTGACCTGGACACGGGCCCGCTCGCCCTCTCCTTCGGCGTTGAGGATGACCCCCTCCCCGAATACCGGATGGCGTACCCGCTGGCCCAGCGACAAGGCAGGTAGATCGCCGCTCGCCTCCACGGTCGTCTGGGCGAAGCGCGACGGCGTTGGCCGGGCGCTGACCGGACGTGACACCTGGCCACGCAGACGCACCTCCTCGAGCAGCGACTCCGGCAACTCACGCAGAAAGCGCGACGGGCGCTGAAAGGTCTCCTTGCCGTGCATGCGACGGATCTCGGCGTGGGTGAGGTAGAGCTTCTGCATGGCGCGCGTGACCCCGACGTAGCAGAGCCTGCGCTCCTCCTCCAGGCGCCCGGGTTCTTCCAGCGACATGCGGTGGGGAAACAGGCCTTCCTCGACCCCGGCCACGAACACGATGGGAAATTCGAGTCCCTTGGCCGAGTGCAGCGTCATCAACTGGACGCTGTCCTCGAATTCGTCGGCCTCGTGCTCGCCGGCGTTGAGGGCCGCTTCGGCCAGAAAGGCTTCCAGCGCGGCCATGCCCTCCCCGGCTTCGATGTTGTCCAGCGTCTCGCCCTGGGTGAAGGCACGGGCGGCGTTGATCAGCTCTTCCAGGTTCTCGACCCGGGCCTGCCCCTTTTCCCCCTTCTCGCTCAGATGATGGTCGATCAGTCCACTGCGCTGATTCACGTGGGCGATGATCTCGTGAAGCGCCATCCCCGAGGTGTCGTTGTCGAGGCCTTCGATCAAATTGGCAAAGGCACCCACGGCGTTGGCCGCACGCCCCTTGAGCGAGCCGTCGGTCAGGGTGTCGTGGATCGCCTGCCACAGCGACACTTCGGTACGACGGGCGCGATCGCGCAGTCCCTCCACCGTGCGGGTACCGATACCGCGGGCAGGGACATTGATCACCCGCTCCAGCGAGGCATCGTCGTCGCGGTTGAGCAGCAGCCGCAGGTAGGCCAGGGCGTTCTTGATCTCGAGGCGCTCGTAGAAGCGCTGGCCCCCGTAGATGCGGTAGGGCATACCCTGGCGGATCAGGGTCTCCTCGATGACGCGGGACTGGGCGTTGGAGCGATAGAGGATGGCCACCTCCTGGCGCTTGAACCCCTCGTCGACCTTTTCCTTGATGGTGTCGACGATGAAGCGCGCCTCCTCCATGTCGTTGAAACCGGCGTAGACCGAAATCGGTTCGCCACGACTGCCGGCGGTCCACAGCTCCTTGCCCATGCGATCCGAGTTCTGCTTGATCAGGGCGTTGGCGGCGTCGAGGATGGCGCTGGTGGAGCGATAGTTCTGCTCCAGGCGCACCGTTTTGGTGTCGGTGAATTCCTGCTCGAAGCGACGAATGTTCTCCACCCGTGCCCCGCGCCAGCCGTAGATCGACTGGTCGTCATCGCCGACTACCGTCATCGGCGTGCGCTGTCCGGTCAACAGCTTCAGCCAGGCATACTGCAGGGTGTTGGTATCCTGAAACTCGTCGACCAGTACGTGGGCGAAGCGCTCCTGATAGTGGGCCAGCAGAGCAGGATTGTCGCGCAACAGCTCGAGGCTCCTGAGCAGCAGCTCGCCAAAGTCGACCAGGCCGCCACGTTCGCAAGTCAGCTGGTAGACGTCATACAGCGCCACCATCTGCTCCACGTAGGCGTCACCGTTGATCCGGACCTGGTGAGGACGCAATCCCTCCTCTTTGCAGCCGCTGATAAACGACTGCACCTGACGGGGCGGAAAACGCTCGTCATCGATCTTGTTGTCCTTCAACAGGCGCTTGATCAGACGTAGCTGATCATCGGAGTCGATGATCTGGAAGTGCTGGGGAAGGCGAGCGTCCTGCCAATGGGTACGCAGCAGGCGGTGGGCGATGGAGTGAAAGGTACCCACCCAGACGTGGCGCAGCGAGATCCCCAGCAACGCCTCCAGGCGAGTGCGCATCTCCCTGGCGGCCTTGTTGGTGAAGGTCACCGCCAGCACCGCGTAGGGCGAGAGACCTTCTGCCTGCATCAGCCAGGCGATGCGATGGACCAGCACGCGGGTCTTGCCGGAACCGGCGCCGGCGAGCACCAGCATATTGCCCTGGGGAGCGCAGACCGCCTCATGCTGCGCCGCATTGAGGCCGTCGATGATCGCCGTGACGTCGTCCATGGAGAAGGCACCGCTCGAGATCGAAAATGGGCGCCCAGTCTATCACAGCGATGCTGGATAAATGGACAGGCAGGGCGCCCTCGGTCAGGAAGGATCGGACTCCGGATAGCGCAGCGGGTTGAGGCTGCGCTTTACCGCCTTGAGCTGCTCGGCGAGCTTGGGGCCCCGGGTCTTCGCCACTCCCACCGCCAGCACGTCGACCAGTACCAGATGGGCGATACGGGAACTCATGGGCGTG